>JACFNY010000571.1 GCA_019454625.1 Sphingomonadaceae bacterium | reverse complement strand
CGGTCCTCGTCGTCGTCTGCCCCGACGGGCCGGACGGCCCGGGCGCGCCGCGGGCCTTCGTCACCTTGCCTGGACAGGGCGTCAACTACCACCGCAATATATGGCACGCGGTGCTGACGCCCATCGGCGCGCCGCAGGATTTCCTCGTCGTCGACCGCGGCGGCGACGGCGACAATCTCGAGGAGCACCACTTCGCCGACCCGTGGGACGTGAGGCTTCCCGACTGAGCGCCGGCCCCGTCAGGCCGCGAACGGATAGTCCGTATAGCCCTTCTCGCCGCCGCCGTAGAAGGTCTTCCTGTCCGGCTCGTTGAGGGGAAGCCCCTTCTTCAGCCGCTCGACCAGATCGGGATTGGCGATGAACAGCCGGCCGAAGGCGACGATGTCGGCCGCGCCGCTCTCCACCGCCCGCTTCGCCAGCTCGGCGTCGTAGCCGTTGTTGAGCATCCACGCACCCTCGCCGCCGGCCTCGCGATAGGCGGCCTTGAAGGCGGCGTAGTCGAAGTCGCTCGTGCCCTGCCGGTAGTCGCGCTCGCCGCCGGTCGCTCCCTCGATGACATGAACATAGGCGAGGCCGCGGGACCCGAGGCCGCGCGCGACATGCTCGAACAGCGGCTGCGGCTCGGGGTCGAAGGCGTCGTTGGCCGGCGTCACCGGCGACAGGCGGATGCCGACGCGGCCCCTGCCCGCCCCTTGCGCGACAGCGTCGACCGCCTCGAACAGGAAGCGGGCGCGGTTCTCGATCGCGCCGCCATAAGCGTCGGTGCGACGGTTCGAACCGGAGCGCAGGAACTGGTCGATCAGGTAGCCGTTGGCGGCGTGGATCTCGACGCCGTCGAAACCGGCGTCCTCCACCGCCGCCCTGGCCGCGCGGCGATAATCGTCGAGGATGCCGGGGATTTCCGCAAGCTTGAGCGCGCGCGGCGCGGAGACGCCGACGAAGCCGCCGCCGTCGGGTCCGGCGAGATAGGTCTTCGCCTTGGCCGCGATCGCCGACGGCGCGACCGGGCTCGCCCCGCCGGGCTGGAGCGTGTCGTGCGAGACGCGGCCGACATGCCAGAGCTGGGTGACGATGCGCCCGCCCTTGTCGTGCACCCTGTCGGTGACGCGCCGCCAGCCGGCGAGCTGCTCGGGCGCGTAGAGGCCCGGCACGTCGGC
>JACFNY010000570.1 GCA_019454625.1 Sphingomonadaceae bacterium | reverse complement strand
TAGCCTACCTATTATCATATATCAATCCGGCTTTGCGGGAGGCAATGAGCTGGATTGCGCATCACAGCATATCCGCTCTGGGAGGAGACAGACATGATACGTTTGCGCAAGCGTTCCGGCATTGAGGAATACGCCCTCGACCATCTCTCGGGAATGGACACCGCCGGCCTGATCTCGCGCCGCGAGCTGCTGCGGCGCTCCGCGGTCTTCGGTGCGGCGGCGACGCTCGGAACCTTCACCGGCGTCCTGCGCGCGGCGGCCCAGACCACGGGCGGCAAGGTGACCGTGGGGCTCGATTCCGGCGCCTATACGCCGATCCTGCAGACCTTCGCCCCCGAATTCCGCGAGGCGACCGGCATCGAGGTCGACTTCGTCTCCTATCCGCTCGGCAACATGTACGACCAGAACCTTCTGGCCCTGCGGCAGACGGAGGCGCGCTTCGACGCGTTCGACTTCTGGCCGAACTTCACCGGCGATTTCGGCCCCTTCCTGACCCCGCTCGAAGAGGTCGGCACGCTCGAGGACCTCGGCTTCGCCGACATAGCCCGGCCGTTCCAGCTCCTCAACATATACGAGAACAAGCTCGTCGGCGTGATGATCGACGGCGACATGTTCGTCAACACCATCCGCACCGATCTCTTCGAGGACGGCGCCGAGATGGCGGCCTTCAAGGCGAAGTACGGCTACGACCTCGCCGCGCCGACGAACTGGCAGCAGTATCGCGACACGGCCGAGTTCTTCACCCGCCCCGACCAGAACCTCTTCGGCGCGGTCGTGGTCACCAACTTCTTCGTATACGCCTTCTTCATCAACCCGATCGTGCAGCTCGGCGCCGAGCGCGGCATGCGCTACGGCGAACTGTTCGACGAGCAGATGAAGCCCAGGCTGCTCAACGAGATCGGGATCGAGGCGCTCACGCGCTACAAGGAGGTCACCAACTTCATGCCGGCGGACCTTGCCGCGTCGATGCCGTGGGACGTGGGCAGGCAGGTGTTCTTCGAAGGCCGCATCGCGCAGGCCAACTGGTGGACCGACATGCCCAAGGGCGCGGCGGATTCGTCGATCTCGCAGGTGTCCGACAAGATCAAGGTCGCCCGCAGCTGGGGCGACGTGACCGTGCTGCCATACGGGCGGGCCATGGGCATCGCCGCCAACTCG
>JACFNY010000569.1 GCA_019454625.1 Sphingomonadaceae bacterium | reverse complement strand
GACAGCAGCCAGCCGACCTCATCCTCCCTGCTTTACTCCGGGGCTTTCTCTGTGACCACCAACACGGTCGTGCGCGCCCGCGCCTACGCCGACGGGGTCCACCCCGGCCCCGTCGTCACGCGCACCTTTCTCGTCAACCAGCGCAAGCCTGACCTGCCCGTCGTCTCCCTCGTCATCGATCCTCAGTTGCTTTTCGATCCCGTCACGGGCATCTACTCCAATGTCCTGAAAGGGCGCGACGTGCCGGGTGCCATCCAGTTCTGCGTCACGCCGTCCAACACCGCCTTCCATGTCGGCGCGGCCTTCCGGCTCTACAGCCTCAACACGTTCCTGAAGCCGCAGAAACCCCTCACCGTCAAAATCAGCGGCAAGTACGGAACCGACGAGATCGACTACCAGCTCTTCCCTGAAAAGCCGGTCGGCCCCTTCGACCGCTTCGTGTTGCGTAACGGCAACGACGATTGGGCGTCGGCCTTCCTCCGCGACACGTTGGGGCAGCGGATGCTCATGGGGGCGATCAACAACGCCGTGCAGGGCTTCCGTCCATGCGCCAGCTACCTCAACGGCTCCTACTACGGGCTGATCAACATCCAAGAGAAGATGGACGAGATGTACTGCGTGAAGAACTACGGTGTCGCGCTGGATGACATCGACTTTTTCGAGAACGCCGGCACCAGCAGCGACGATCTGTTAAACCACGGTACCGCCGACGGCTGGAACGCGCTGCTCGCCTTTCTCGGCGCGAACAACATGGCCGATCCCGCCAACTACGAGTACGTCAAGGGGCAGGTCGATATCGAAGACCTCGTCGACTATGTGTCCGGCCAAGTGTTTGCGAGCGACACCGCTTGGGCGCACAACCGCAAGTGGTGGCGCGACCGCAATCCCGGCGGGAAGTGGCGCTGGTGCTTCGTCGATCTCGACCGCGCCTTCGGCAACGTGAGCGACAACCGGCTGGCCAGCATGGTCTCGGGCATGGTCGTGTTCCGCGAGCTTCTCGCCAACACGGATTTCCGCGCGTACTGCTCGCAGCGCATGATGGCGCATCTCAACAGCTCCTTCAGCACCAACCGTATCCTTCCCATCATCGACTACGAAGCCGGGCGCATCCGTTCGGAGATCATCGAGCATGCCGCGCTGTACGCTTCGCAAGGCGGCAT
>JACFNY010000568.1 GCA_019454625.1 Sphingomonadaceae bacterium | reverse complement strand
GCCGAGGATCTCGCCTACGACTCGATCGTGGCCGGCGGGAACAACGCGACCGTGCTCCACTACAAGACGAACCGCGATCCGCTCCGCGACGGCGATCTCGTGCTCATCGACGCCGGCGGGGAGATGGGGCTCTACGCGAGCGACATCACGCGCACCTATCCGGTGAACGGGAAATTCACGAAAGCCCAGCGCGAGATTTACGAAATCGTGCTGCGCGCCCAAAAGGAAGCGATCGCCGCGCTGCGCCCGGGCGTGCGCTTCCACGACGTGCATAAGCGCACCGTCGAGGTGCTCGTCGAGGGACTCCTTCGCCTCGGGCTCCTTCAGGGCAACCTGGAAGAGATCGCGCGCGACCGCACCCGCTATGCCGCGTTTTATCCGCACAACACGAGCCACTGGATCGGACTCGACGTGCACGATTGCGGCGATTACCTCGGAGCCGACGGCGCTTCCGTCGCCCTCGAGCCAGGCAATCTCCTGACCATCGAGCCCGGGCTGTATATCCCGGCCGAGCGCAGCGACGTGCCCGCCGAATACCGCGGGATCGGCATCCGTATCGAAGACGACGTGCTCGTAACCGCGACGGGCCATGAAGTGCTCACGGCGGACGCTCCCAAGGAGATCGAAGAGATCGAGTCGGCGGTGGGCACCGCGCGCGAGCGATAAAGCATTCCCCCCGGATACCCGATAGGGAAGGGTCGGAGTAAGCGATGCTCTTCCTTCTCTTCAGTGTGATAGCCGCCCAGGCGCAGGCCTCTTGCGAGCCTCTTCCTAACGCCAGATTCGAGATGCCGAACGGCGCGATGAAGGGCGTGGTCGTCGTGGCGCACGGCCTGAACCATCGCCCCGATAAAATGGACGATATCGTGAATCCCCTGAGGGCCCAGGGCTACGCGGTATTGCGCGCCGTTTTGAGCGGCCACGAGGGCGACATGGAAAAGTTCAAGAAGGCCAGCCGCGAACAATGGCGCAACGACTTGCTGGGCGCCTACTGCGCCGCCCGGGCCCTCGCCGACCAAGGCAAGGTGCCCCTCCACTTCGTGGGATATTCGATCGGCGCCCTGATCAACAGCGATCTCGTTGAGTCCGAGCCGGATCTCGGCGTCCGCTACGACAGAATGGTCTACCTCGCGCCCGCCGTTTCGGTGAAGGCGGCGAGCC
>JACFNY010000567.1 GCA_019454625.1 Sphingomonadaceae bacterium | reverse complement strand
ATCGACGAAGCGCGCAGGGCGCTGCACGCGGTCGGCGTGCGGCTCAAATTCGAGGGCGACAACATCGCCGAACAGGCGGCTGAGGCCGCGATCCGCGTCGCGGCGGCGGTGATGGCGACCGAGATGGGGCGCGAGCTGGCGCACCGTGGCGACGACGTCCGCGACTATTCGCTGCTGGCCTTCGGCGGCGCCGGTCCGACCCACGCCAATCTGATCGCGGACGAGGCGAGTATCGGCACGGTCGTGGTGCCCGGCGTCCCGGCCACCTTCTGCGCGCTCGGAGCCATCCTCGCCGACGTCAAGCGCGACTACGTCGCCTCGCGCCGGATCGATGTCGGCGACAGCACGACGGAAACGCTGAAGCGGGGCTTTGCCGAGCTGGAGGAAGAGGCTCGGGCCTGGATTGCCGGTGAAGGCGAGTTCCTGGACGAAATCGGCTACGAGCATATTCTCGATATGCGTTATATCGGCCAGGGCTTCGACCTCCAGGTGCTGCTGCCCTACGGGATGCGCGATACGCTCGGCCCGGAGGAGCTGACCGCCCTGTTCCACGAATGGCACGATGCGAGCTACGGCTACCGCGACACCGACAGCCGCGTCATCGTCACCGCGCAGCGTGTGCGCGTCATCGGCCGGATGCCGGAGCTGGCGTTCCCGGCGCTGACGCCCGAGGATGCCAGCCCCACGCCGATCGATCGCCGCCGGGTGTTCCATGCCGGCCGCTTCCTCGATGCCCCGGTCTATGATCGGACAGGGCTTCCCTGCGGCCGGGCCGTCGCGGGCCCGGCCGTGGTGGAGCAGGGCGATACGACGATCTGGGTCCTGCCGGAATGGACGTTCACCGTCGATACGATCGGGAACCTGGTGCTCCGCGCGGCGGACGCGACGAGCGGAACGGCATGAGCGCGTTGCTCGAAGTCGAGAACCTGACCACGGTCTTCGCCACCGCGCGGGGCGAGGTCACCATCGTCGACGACGTTTCGTTGTCGCTGGAGGGCGGGCGCACGCTCTGCATCGTCGGCGAAAGCGGCAGCGGCAAGTCCGTGCTGTCGCTGTCGCTGATGGGCCTCTTGCCGCCGTCGGGCGCGGTCGCGTCCGGTCGGGTGCTGCTGGAAGGCAAGGACCTGCTCGAACTGGACGACGACGCCATGCGTTCGATCCGGGGTCGTC
>JACFNY010000566.1 GCA_019454625.1 Sphingomonadaceae bacterium | reverse complement strand
TCCCCCATCTCCGCGTTCGGCACGCCGATCACCGCTACGTCCGCGACGTCCGGATGGCAGAGCAGCACATGCTCCGCCTCGGCCGGGTAGATGTTGACGCCGCCGCTCACGATCATGTCGGAAACGCGGTCGGTGATGAACAGGTAGCCCTCGGCGTCGACATAGCCCATCTCGCCGAGCGTGAAGACGCCGGGCGCGATGTGCGCCTCCGCGGTCTTCACCGGGTCGCCGTGATAGACGATGCCGCGCCCGGTCGTGTCGCGGAAATACACCTGCCCCACTTCGCCGGCGGGGCATTCCTTGCCGTCCTCGCCGATGATGACGAGTTCGAACGGCGGCAGCGCGCGGCCCACCGAACCCGGCCGCTCCAGCCACTCGGGCGACGTGATGAACGTCGTCGATCCCGCTTCGGTGCCGCCGTAGGCTTCGACGAGCACCGGCCCGAACCAGTCTATCATCGCCTTTTTCACGTCGCGCGGGCAGGCGGCGCCCGTGTGCGCGAGACGCTTCATGCTGGACACGTCATAGCGGGCGCGCACCGCCTCGGGCAGCGAAAGCAGCCGCTGGAAATGCGTCGGCACCATCACCGAACCCGCAACGCGGTAGCGCTCGATCAGCGCCAGCACCTTTTCGGGATCGAACGCCTGCACCGTCACCAGCGACATGCCCGCGAACAGGTTCCGCACCATGCCGAGCGGGCCCGTGTGATAGAGCGGCCCCACGGCGATGCCCGGCGAAGGCGTGACCTTCGGTCGCAGGATTTCCGCGAACGCCCGCACGGTGTCCGCGGCCGGGAAATAGCTCGGCGGCGTTTCGGTCGCCTTCGGCTTACCGGTGGTGCCGGAGGTGTAGTGCAGGTGCGGCAACGGCTTCAGATCGGCGGGCGGCGCCTCGGCGGAGCCCGCGGCGAGCCAGTCCTCCCAGAGCGTGAGCCCTTCGCGGGCCTCGCAGCGCCAGCCGACGACCTGCGTGACGCCCGCCTCGCGCGCCGCCGCCAGGCCGACCTCGGCCGTTTCCGGCCCTACGAACAGCACGGAGGCGTTCGAGTCCTGAAGGATGTAGACGAGTTCCTGAACGGTCAGGTGGAAGTTCACCGGCACGCTCGACACGCCCGCCTCGTGGCACGCGACATAGGCGAGCGCCGTCTCCGCGCTGTTCGGCGCGAACACC
>JACFNY010000565.1 GCA_019454625.1 Sphingomonadaceae bacterium | reverse complement strand
CTACATCAAGCTGGAGCCGGAAGACATCGCCGATCCCGCCGCCATCGGCGAGGACGAGGTGCGGGCCTATTACCAGCGCACCGTTTCGCGCTTCACCACGGCGGAAAGCCGCACCATCGAGCAGATCGTCTTCGCCGACGAGACCAAGGCCCGGGCCGCGCTGGAGCGCATCCGGGCCGGGGCGGCGTTCGAGGCCATCGTCGCGGAAGAAGGCAAGACCATGGGCGACGTCCTGCTCGGCACCTTCGCCAGGGACAAGGTGTCCGACCAGGCGGTCGCCGACGCCGCGTTCGCGCTCGACAAAGGCGGCGTCAGCGAGGTGGTGCCCGGCGCGTTCGGCCCGATCCTGCTGCGGGTGACGGAGATCGTGCCCGAGCGCGTCACGCCGTTCGAGGAGGTCGCCGAAGCCGTGCGCAAGGAGCTGGCGCTCGACGAGGCAAACCGCGTCCTGCTCGACGTCCACGACGCCTATGAGGATGCCCGCGCCGGCGGCGAGACGATGGCGGAAGCGGCGGCGAAGCAGCGCCTGAAGGTCGTCACCGTCGACGCGGTCGACCACAACGGCCGCACGCCCGAAGGCACCATCCTGACCGGCCTGCCGCTGTCGAGCGAGTTCCTGCGCGATGCCTTCGACGCCGAGGCGGGGATGGAGAACGCGCCGCTCAGCATCGGCTCCGCCGGCTTCCTGTTCTACGAGGTCGACGCCGTCACTCCCGCCCGCGACCGTACGCTCGACGAGGTGCGCGACAGGGTGGCCGCCGACTGGACCGCAAGCGAGGCCTCGACCCGGCTGGCTCAGAAGGCCGTCGAGACCGAGAAGGCGCTTGCCGGCGGCAAGGCGCTCGCCGAGCTCGCGGCCGAGCTCGACCTCGAGGCGCAGACGCGGCGCGGCCTGAAGCGCGACGGCACCGACGCCGATCTCGGCCAGCCGGGCATCGCCGCCGTGTTCGGCGTCGGGCGCGGCCAGACCGGCGTCACGCCCGGCGAGAGCGGTGACACGCAGATCGTCTTCCACGTCACCGACGTCGTCCATCCGGTCGATGCCGGACCGGACGCGCTGCCGCAGGCGATGCGCGACCGCTACGCCAGCGGGCTCGCCGACGACCTTCTCGACCAGCTCGTCGCGAGGTTGCAGAGCCAGTATCCGGTCAGCATCGACCGCGCGGCGATGC
>JACFNY010000564.1:642-1173 GCA_019454625.1 Sphingomonadaceae bacterium | reverse complement strand
AATAACCGTGATGACGGGGGCCACCGTCACCGAGATCGTCCTGCACGGCGACGGCAAGACCGTCGAGCGGCTCGACATCGCCGACCTTTCCGGCAAGCGCGGACAGGTGAAGGCGAGGCAGTACGTGATCGCCTGCGGCGGCATCGAGAACGCGCGCCTGCTGCTCGCCTCGCGCTCGGTACGCCCGGCAGGCGTCGGCAACGATACCGTATGGGTCGGCCGCAGCTTCTTGGAGCACGTCCATTGCCGGGGCGGCGAGATCGTGGCGGAGAAGCCGATCGCCGCGCTCGCCTTCGGCAAGTCGTTCCGTTTCCACGGCAGCCGCTTCGCCGCCGCGCTGCGGCCGGGCGAGGCCGTGCAGCGCGGCGAAGGCGTGCTCAACGCCAGCTTCACGATCAACGTGCGGAAGCCGCCGGGACGGCCGATGGGCGCGTTCATGCAGGGCTTCAACTTCATGCGCCATTCGATGGCGGTGCCGAACAAGTTCTGGCGCAAGAGCTGGTATGCGCTGAAGCACACCGGCACGCGCTT
>JACFNY010000564.1:0-632 GCA_019454625.1 Sphingomonadaceae bacterium | reverse complement strand
GGATCGACCCGTATCGCCCGTGGCTGCTGACGAAGACCAGCGACCGGCGCATCTATGCGGTCGTGCGCAGCGAACAGGCGCCGAACCGCGACAGCCGCGTGATGCTGAACATGGCCGAGACCGACGCGCTCGGTATGCCGCGTGCCGAGCTGCACTGGGCGCTGAAGGAGATCGACAAGCGCAGCGTCAAGGCGACGATGCAGGCGCTCGACCGCGAGTTCCGGCGGCTCGGCATCGGGCGCGTGGAGCCGATGGCGTGGCTCGACGATCCGGCGAACCCCTGGGCCTTCGACCCGCTGATCTCGAAGAACCCGATCGGCGGCTATCATCACATGGGCACGACGCGCATGGCGCCGCCCGCCGAGGGCGTTTGCGACGGCGATGCGCGCGTCCACGGCATCGACAATCTCTACATGGCGGGAAGCTCGCTGTTCCCGACGGGCGGCTGGGCGAACCCGACGCTCACCATCCTCGCCCTGTCGTTCAAGCTCGCGGATCACCTTTCCGCGCAGCGCTGAATCGGGGGGCTGAATCGGGGGCTGAACGATTGAGCGCCCCGGCGGTGGGGGATTCCGGCCGGGGCGCTCGACGGCAGCAGCCGGCTTACTGCCTGGCGCTGCCGTCGTCTCCGG
>JACFNY010000057.1 GCA_019454625.1 Sphingomonadaceae bacterium | reverse complement strand
AGACAGGCGACACGGTGAAGGCGGGGCAGACGCTCGGCCTGTGCGGCAACAGCGGCCGCACGTCCGAACCGCACATCCATTTCCACCTGCAGACGGGCGCGACCTTCGCCGATGCCGGCACCGGCCTTCCGGCGAATTTCCATGACATGCTCGTCGACGGACGACCGGCGCGGGACGGCGAGCCGGTGCGCGGGCAGGCGATCGCGCCGGCGAAATAGCGCCCGCGAAGCAGCACCCTCAGAGCGCGTCGATCGCCCGCGCCATCTCGATGTCGCGCATCGAGAGTCCGCCCGCGTCGTGCGTGGTGAGCAGGATGTCGACGCGGTTCCACACGTTCGACCATTCCGGGTGGTGGTCCGCCTTCTCGGCAAGGAGCGCCACCCGGCTCATGAAGCCGAACGCCTCGACGAAATCGCGGAAGCGGAAGCTGCGGGCGATGCCGTCCCGCGCTTCGTCAAGCGTCCACGCAGGCAGGGCCGTAAGCAGCGCCGCGCGCTCGGAATCCGAAAGTTTCTTCACCATCGCTGTCCTCCTGCTGGCGCGGCGGGGCGCATCCTCCTATGTCGTGGGGTATGGCCGTCCGTCAAACCTTCGCGCCGTCGCTCGATGACATCGAGGCGCTGGCGCGCGCCGCCATCGCGCGGCTGCCCGCGCTGTTCCAGACCCACCTCGGCGCGGTGGTGCTGCGCATCGAGGACTTTCCCGACGAGGACGTGTGCCGCGACATGGAGCTGGAGAGCGAATTCGACCTGCTCGGCCTCTATCAGGGCCACGCGGTGGGACGCTCCGTGGATGTTTCTGGGGCGCTCCCCGATACCGTCTACCTTTACCGGCGCCCGATCCTCGACCTGTGGGCGGAGGGCGAGGAGAGCCTCGAGCATATCGTGACGCACGTGCTGGTGCACGAGGTAGGGCACCATTTCGGCCTCTCCGACGAGGACATGCACCGGATCGAGGAATCAGCCCTCTAGAGCCTGATCGTTTGAGGTGGAAGCGCACCGCGCTTCCACCTCAAACGTGAATCAGTCTCTAATCCATAGTTTAGACAGCGATTCACGTTTCAGGCTGATTCAGCCTGAAACGATCGCGGTCTAGAAGCGCGCCGACCCAGACCGGCACGAGGTCGCCTGCGCGGCCGTGGTGTGCCTCGTGGAAGACATGCGTGCCCTCGGACGGCTCGAGGTTGATCTCCAGCGTATGCGCGCCGTAGTGCCGCGCGCCCTGCACGAACCCCGCCGCCGGATAGACCGCGCCTGAGGTGCCGATCGAGACGAACAGGTCGCACGCGGCGAGCGCCGCCTCGATCCGGTCCATGTGATAGGGCATCTCGCCGAACCAGACGATGTCGGGCCGAAGCCGCCCGTGCGCGCCGCAGCGGGTACAGGCCGGGCCGTCCGACAGTGTGTCCGGCGCCGTTTGCCGCTCGCCGCAGGCGAGGCAGAAGGCGCGCTTCAGCTCGCCGTGCATGTGCACCATGCGCACCGCGCCCGCACGCTCGTGGAGGTCGTCGACGTTCTGCGTGACGATGAGGAGATCGCCCGGCCACTCGGCATCGAGCCGCGCCGGCGCGCCGTGCGCGGCGTTCGGCTCGACACGGGCGAGCGCGGCGCGGCGGGCGTCGTAGAACGCCTGCACCAGCGCCGGATCGCGGCGGAACGCCTGCGGCGTCGCCACGTCCTCGACCCGGTGCCCTTCCCACAGGCCGTCCGGCCCGCGGAAGGTGGGCACGCCGCTTTCCGCCGAAATGCCCGCGCCCGTGAGCACGACGATGCTTTGAAACCCCGTTCCTCGCATGACCTTGCGCACCGCTTCCCGATTGGCCAGAGATACGCCTTCGCATCAGCGTTCAAGGGGTTCAAGAGTTATGGCGAAGCGCGGCGGTGTGGCACGGATCGGCGTCCTCGGTGCGGGCGGGCGCATGGGGCAGAGCATCATCGCGCGCGTGCTCGACACGAAAGAGGCCGTGCTGGCCGGAGCCGCCGAGAAGCCCGGCCATCCGGCGATGGGCCGCAGCATCGCCCCCAGCCTCGTCATCTGCGCGAACACGCTGGCGCTCGGGCACAGCGCCGACGTGCTCGTCGATTTCACGACGCCGGATGCGCTTGAAGAGAATCTCACCGCCGCGTGCGACGCGGCGTGCGGCATCGTGATCGGCACCACAGGCCTCACGCCGAAGCACCACAGGCGGATCGACGAGGCGGCGAAGACGATTCCGGTGCTGCAGACCGCGAACACCAGCCTCGGCGTCACTATGCTCGCCGCGCTGGTCAGGCAGGCCGCAAGCCGCCTCGGCGACGACTGGGACATCGAGATCGCCGAGATGCACCATCGCCACAAGGTCGATGCGCCCTCCGGCACCGCGCTGATGCTCGGCGAGGCCGCCGCCGCGGGGCGCGGCGTGAAGCTGGCGAGCGCGGCGGTGAACGGCCGGGCGGGCGCAAACGCAGCCCGCAAGGTCGGCGAGATCGGCTTCGCGTCGCTGCGCGGCGGATCGGTGGCGGGCGACCACATGGTGATCCTGGCCGCGGACGGCGAGCGCATCGAGCTCGGCCACCGCGCCGAATCGCGCGAGATCTTCGCGCGCGGCGCCGTGCGCGCGGCGCTGTGGCTCGCCGGCAAGCCCGCCGGGCGCTACACGATGAACGAGGTGCTCGGGCTTTAGAGCCTGATCGTTTGAGGTGGAAGCGCAGTGCGCTTCCACAAACGTGAAGCAGCCCCTCATCAATAGTTTAGCGGGCCAGCGCGCGTTTCAGCACGGCATAGACCTCCTGCCGTTCGCGGGGACTGAGGAAGCGGCCGACGAGAAGCCGGCGGCCGCGCTCGCCGAGCCAGAGCCGGTTTTCGGGCGGGCTCAGCGCTTCAAGCTCGACACGGGTGAACAGCGGCTCCAGCCGGAACTCGCGCGCGCTGCCGTCCGCCGCGACACGGCTGTAGAGCAGCCCCGAAGCATCGAGCCGCACACGCTCGTAAGCGCGGGAGGCACGCGCCGCCGCGCGGAACGCCCAGATGAGCAGCGCGAGGTCGATGACCACGAACGGCAGGATCGGCCACGCGCCGAGCGCGATGAAGCGCGCCGAGGCGAGCAGCATGACGAGCCCGGTGCCGCCGACGATCCACAGCGCCGGGCGCGCGCCGAGCGGCGGCGGGGGCATCAGCTTCAGGTCGAGCGTCGTCATGGGGCTTCCACTCTACCAATACGCAGGCGGGTGCGGTAGGCGGGGAAGCATGAAGCCGCAGACGATCAAGCGATTTTTCGACCATCTCGCCGAAGCGAACCCCGCGCCCGAAACCGAGCTCGACTATGTGAACGACTACACGCTGCTCGTCGCCGTGGTGCTTTCCGCGCAGGCGACCGACGCGGGCGTCAACAAGGCGACGAAGGCGTTGTTTCAGCAGGTCCGGGACCCGGCCGCGATGGTCGCGCTCGGCGAGGCGGGCCTCAAGCAGCACATCAGGACGATCGGCCTCTACAACGCCAAGGCCGCGAACGTGATCGCGCTTTCCGGGATCCTGCTCGAAAAGCATGGCGGCAGGGTTCCTCACGACCGGGCGAGCCTGGAGGCGCTGCCCGGCGTCGGCCGCAAGACCGCCAACGTGGTGCTCAACGTCGCCTTCGGAGAGGAGACCTTCGCGGTCGACACGCACGTCTTCCGCGTCTCCAACCGTACCGGCCTCGCGCCGGGCAAGACGCCGCTCGCCGTCGAGCTGAAGCTGGAGAAGGCGATTCCGAAGCCCTACCGCCGCCACGCGCACCACTGGCTGATCCTGCTCGGCCGCCACATCTGCAAGGCCCGCAGACCCGAATGCTGGCGCTGCCCGGTGGTGAACGAATGCGAATACGAGGCGAAGACGGCGGCATGAGCATGACGGCAATGCGCGATTCACTTCGCGTTCAGATGCAGGCGCTATGAACGGTTCACATCGTGACATTGTAGCGTTTGCGTACCGCCGGACCGCGAACCCGCCTTGTGGGGGGCGGTCCGGCAAGTCACCCTGCGCGGAGACTTCCCCATGACACTGTCCAGACCTTCCCTCAGCGCCGCGCTCGCCGCAGCGCTGGCGCTCGCTGCCTGCTCGGCGCCCGAGCCCCCCGTGGAACCCGCCGCAGCGCCTGCGCCGGAGGCCGCGAGCGGAGAACGCTGCGTCGGCCTCGCCGCGATCAGGAACACGAAGGTCGTCGACGATTCGACCATCGACTTCCACATGCGCGACGGCCGTGTCCTTCGGAACACGCTGCCGCACCCGTGCCCCTCGCTCGGCTTCGAGGAAGTCTTCACCTACGCGACGTCGCTGTCGCAGCTCTGCTCGACCGACATCATCACGGTGGTGCAGCAGGGCGGCGGCCCACGGCTCGGCGCCAGCTGCGGGCTCGGCACGTTCGTGCCCCACACGCCGATCAAGGGCGAATAGACCGCTCGCGCTTTTCCCGCTGGCCTGCACGCCCGCGCTTTGTTAAGCGTGCCCGCCGAAACGGCAACCGGCACCCGTAGCTCAGCTGGATAGAGCGCTGCCCTCCGAAGGCAGAGGCCAGAGGTTCGAATCCTCTCGGGTGCGCCATTCTCCGATCCGGGGCTAAAGACGCCATGCTCGGCGTGCAGGCCTGTCGTGCATTCGCCGGGGCCTGTCAGCCAGGCACCGTCTCCGTATAGAGGGCTTCATGAGCGCCGCCGAATCTCCATCAGCCGCGTCCGGCCGCGTGCCGCCGCTCCACCTGCTGCTGGCGCTGGCGGTCGTCGCGGTGTGGGGCACGAACTTCGTGGTGATCCGGGTCGCGCTCGACGACCTGCCGCCGCTGCTGTTCGCGGCGCTGCGCTTCACGTTCGCTTTCCTGCCGGCGGCGCTCTTCATCCGCCGCCCCGCGGTGCGCTGGCAGGCGCTCGCGGCCTACGGCGTGCTGATCGGCTTCGGGCAGTTCGGCCTGCTCTACATCGCGATGCGCAGCGACATCTCGCCGGGGCTCGCCTCGCTCGTCGTGCAGTCGCAGGTGTTCTTCACGATCGGGCTCGCCATGTATTTCGCGCGGGAGAGGCTGCGGCCCTTCCAGATCGCCGCGCTGCTGCTCGCGACCGCCGGGATCGGCGTGATCCTCGCCCACACGGACGGCAGCACGACGCCGCTCGGCCTCGGCCTCGTGCTCGTCGCCGCGATGAGCTGGGCGATCGGCAACCATGTCGCGCGGACGAGCGGCGTTTCCGACATGCTCGGCTTCGTCGTCTGGTCGAGCCTGTTCTCGGTGCCGCCCCTCGTCATCGGCTCGCTGCTGTCCGAAGGCCCGGCGTCGATCGGCGCGGCGCTGACGCGGGCCGATACGGCGACATGGGCGGCGGTGCTCTGGCAATCGGTCGGCACCACGCTGTTCGGCTATGCCGCGTGGGGCTGGCTGCTCGCGCGGCATCCGGCAGCGACGATCACACCGAGCGCGCTGCTCGTCCCCGTGTTCGGCATGGCGTCGTCGGCGATCCTGCTGAACGAGGGGCTGCCGGGCTGGAAGCTGCTGGCGGCAACGCTGGTGATGGGGGGCCTCGCAGTCAATATTCTCTGGCCGCTCGCGGCGCCGCACATCCTCCGCCGGCGCTAGGGGGCACGATCAGGCATTTCCTCGCAGGCCGCATTCGCTTAGCAGACTAACCGGCCAAGCAAAGAGAATGGGGATTTGCCGATGTCCGAAACCGCCGCCGCCATCGCCGCCCGCGTCGAAGCGTTCGTCCGCGAGGTGGTCGCGCCTTACGAGCACGATCCGCGCCTCGGGCCGCACGGCCCTTCGGAGGATCTGGTGCGCGAGCTTCGGGAGAAGGCGCGCGCGGCGGGCGTGATGACGCCGCACATCTTCGCGGACGGGTCGCACCTCGATCAGCGCGGCACGGCGACGGTGCTGAAAGCGTCCGGCCTGTCGCCGCTGGGCCCCGTCGCGGTGAACACGATGGCGCCGGACGAGGGCAACATGTACCTGCTCGGCAAGGTCGGCAGCCCCGAGCAGAAGGCGCGTTTCCTCAGCCCTCTCGTCTCGGGCGAGGCGCGCTCGGCGTTCTTCATGACCGAGCCGGCCGACGAGGGCGGCGCGGGCTCCGACCCCTCGATGATGCGGACGACCTGCCGGCAGGACGGCAACCACTGGGTGATAAACGGCCGCAAGGCCTTCATCACCGGCGCGAAAGGCGCCAAGGTCGGCATCGTCATGGCGAAATCGGAGGACGGCGCCTGCATGTTCCTCGTCGACCTCCCCGACCCTGCCATCCGTATCGAGCGCGTGCTCGACACGATCGATTCCTCGATGCCCGGCGGCCATGCCGTCGTCGCCATCGACAACCTGCGCGTGCCCGCCGACCAGATGCTCGGGGCAAGCGGCGAGGGCTTCAAATACGCGCAGGTGCGCCTCTCCCCCGCGCGCCTCTCCCATTGTATGCGCTGGCTCGGTGCCTGCATCCGTGCCAACGAGGTCGCGAGCGCTTATGCCTGCAGGCGGCAGGCGTTCGGAAAGCTGCTCGTCGACCATGAGGGCGTCGGCTTCA
Organism: Sphingomonadaceae bacterium; assembly: GCA_019454625.1. GTDB lineage: Bacteria > Pseudomonadota > Alphaproteobacteria > Sphingomonadales > Sphingomonadaceae > Sphingosinicella. Next base: position 3,007 of record JACFNY010000057.1, on the reverse strand, counting down.
TGCTCGCCGAGAACCTCATCGACCTGAAGCAGGCCGAGCTGATGATCGACTGGTGCGCGGACGTGCTCGACACCGGCGCGCTCGGCACGGTGGAAAGCTCGATGACGAAGGTCGCCGTCTCCGAGGCGCTGATGCGCGTCGCCGATCGCTGCGTGCAGGTGATGGGCGGCATGGGCGTGTCGGGCGACACCATCGTCGAGCAGGTGTTCCGCGAAATCCGCGCCTTCCGCATCTATGACGGCCCCACCGAGGTCCACAAATGGTCCCTCGCCAAGAAGATAAAGCGCGACACGCTTGCCACAGCGTGAAAATCCGGCCCTGCCGCCGGTAGCGGCCGGACGCGTTTGCGCCTAAAAGGGCCCCCGGGGCTGAACGCTGGGGTTGAACGAGGGACCGAGAGGCGCATGACACTCGAACAGGCGGTGGCGAGCACGGCGACGATGAGCGCCGCGCGCAAGGCGATGGCCGAGCGGCCGATCAGCGTGACCGAGGTGTTCACGATTGGCATCGGGCCTTCGAGCTCGCATACGGTGGGGCCGATGCGCGCGGCGCTCGCCTTCGCCGAGGCTGCGGTGAAGCGCGGCAAGGTGCGCGCGGTCGCCTGCGACGTCTACGGCTCGCTGGCGCTCACCGGGCGCGGGCACGCCACCGACACCGCGATCATCCTCGGCCTTGCCGGGAACACGCCGGAGAGTCTCGATCCCGATGCCGCCCCGGCGATGCTCGCGCAGATCCGCGGCGAGGACAGGTTGCCGCTGGCGGGCGGGCGCAAGGTGAAGTTCCGCGAGGCCGACCACCTGCGCTTCCGCATGGGCGAGTTCCTGCCCGGCCATCCGAACGCCGTGCGCTTCGAGGCGCATTACGAAGGCGGCGAAACGTGGATGGCGACCTATTTCTCGATCGGCGGCGGCGCGATCCTGCGCGAGGGCGAGAGTGCGCCGCGCGTCAACATCCGCCTGCCGCATCCGTTCGAATCCGCCGCCGACCTGCTGCGGCTCGGCGAGGCGGCCGGCCTCTCGTTCGGCGACATGCTGCTGGAGAACGAACTCGCATGGCGCAGCCGCGAGGAGACGGAGAGCTTCCTCGACAGCGTGCGCGCCGCGATGCTCGGCTGCATCGAGCGCGGCTGCCAATCGGTCGGCGTGCTTCCCGGCGGGCTCAAGGTGAAGCGCCGCGCGAACGACATCCAGCGCGCGCTGAGCGCGCGCGGGCCGCGCCTCGACCCCTCGACCGTGTTCGAATGGGTGAGCCTGTGGGCGCTCGCGGTGAACGAGGAGAACGCCGCCGGGAGCCGCGTCGTCACCGCGCCGACGAACGGCGCCGCGGGCGTGCTGCCCGCCGTGCTCAAATATTACGAGGTGTTCACGGGTGCGCCGACGCCTGCGGGCAGCCGCACACTGCTCGCCACCGCTGCCGCCATCGGCATCCTCTACAAGAAGCGCGCCTCGATCTCGGCGGCCGAGATGGGCTGCCAGGGCGAGGTGGGCGTCGCCTGCTCGATGGCCGCAGGAGGCCTCGTCGCTGCGCTCGGCGGCAGCAACCGCCAGATCGAGAACGCCGCCGAGATCGGCATGGAGCACAACCTCGGTCTCACCTGCGACCCCATCGGCGGCCTCGTGCAGATCCCCTGCATCGAGCGCAACACGATGGGCGCGATCAAGGCGATCAACGCCGCGTACCTCGCGCTGCACGGCGACGGGCAGCATGTCGTGAGCCTCGACGCGGTGATCGAGACGATGCGGCAGACGGGCGAGGACATGCGCTCGCAGTATAAGGAAACCAGCCTCGGCGGGCTTGCCGTCAACGTCGTCGAGTGCTGAGGCGCGGGTGGCGCGCATCCTCGTCATCGACGCGCACCCGGACCCCGATCCGGCGCGCTTCTGCCATGCGCTCGCCGATACCTATGCGGAGAGCGCCGCGGGCGCGGGCCATGCCGTCGAGCGGCTGGCGCTGTCGGGGCTCGACGTTCCCGTGCTGCGCACGCGCGCCGACTGGGAGGAGGGCGAGGCCTCTCCCGCCGTCCGGGACGCGCAGGCGATGATCGCCCGCGCCGATCATCTGGTGATCCTGTTCCCGCTGTGGCTCGGCGACGTGCCCGCACTGCTGAAGGCGTTCCTCGAGCAGGTGTTCCGGCCCGGCTTCGCCTTCCCCACCGGTCCGCGCAAACCGCACGGGGGCCTGCTGAAGGGCAAGTCCGCGCGCGTCGTCGTGACGATGGGGATGCCCGCGCTGTTCTACCGCTGGGTGTACCGCGCCCACAGTCTCAAGAGCCTGCGCAGCAACATCCTGCGCTTCGTCGGCATCGGGCCGATCCGCGAGACTCTGGTCGGCAATGTCGAGGGCAATGCCGGGAACCGCACCGGGGCGCTGGCGCTGATGCGAAAGCTGGGCGCGGACGCCGCCTGACGCGATGACGCTGCCGCCGCCGATCGACTGGCGCGAGGCCGGGCTCGGCATCGACGCGGATATTCCCGAGGACCGCCGCGTGACCGGCGCCAACTGGCGGACGTGGCCGTTCAACCGCTGGGCGTTCCAGCACACGCGGCGGCTGGTGCCGTCCGTGCCGCTCGCGGGCGCGGACAGGCCGGCGCCGCTTCCCGAACGTCCGGCCGGTCTTTCGACGCTGCGCTTCGCGGACGAAAACGACGAAACGCTCGACTGGGAGGCTTATGTCGCATCCACCTACACGGATGCGATGATCGTGCTGCACCGGGGCGCCATCGTCTACGAGACCTACCGCAACGGCATGACGGCGGCGACGCCTCACCACCTGTTCTCCGTCACCAAGTCGGTCGTCGGGCTGGTCGCGGAAACGCTGATCGCGGACGGTGCGGTCGCGGCGGACCTCGCCACCGTCGAGGCGGTGCCGGAACTCGGGACAAGCGCCTTCGCGGGCACGACGCTGCGCCAGCTCCTCGACATGACCGACGGCATCGGCTTCGACGAGGACTACGCCAACCTCGATTCCGACGTGCACCGCTATTCGGCGAGCTACTGGATGCCGGAC
>JACFNY010000563.1 GCA_019454625.1 Sphingomonadaceae bacterium | reverse complement strand
TCTTCGACGGTGACGCGCGCCATCGGGCAAACTCCAGCAAAAAATCGGGAAATTCGTAAGGGCCGCGATGTAGGCGCGCGCGCAACAGGAGTCAAGGAAAAGCCCCGATCCCGACGTTTCGGCGCATTGCACAGGGCGCCCCGGATGCTATGCGGAAGACGGATGTCCGCCCTCGAAATCATCGCTGCACTGCTCGGCCTTGCCAACGTCGCGCTGCTCGTTCGCCGCAGCGTGTGGAACTACCCGTTCGGCATCGCGATGGTCAGCCTGTACGCCGTGGTGTTCTACGGGACGCAGCTCTACAGCGACGCGCTCCTGCAGATTTTCTTCCTTGTTCTCAATATCTACGGCTGGGTCAGCTGGCGGCGCGTGCAGCAGCACCATACCGTACCGGTGCGCTGGATGGGCCTGCGCGGCAACGCCGTCGTGCTCGCCGTCACGGCGGTGCTCTGGTTCCTGTGGTCGAGCGCGATGCACCGCTTCACGGACGCCGCAGCGCCCTATGTGGACGGCGCCGTCGCGTGCCTTAGCGTCACCGGCCAGCTCCTGATGGTGCGCCGCTTCGTCGAGAACTGGCTCTACTGGATCGTCGTCAACGTGCTCGCCATCGGGCTGTTCTGGTGGCGCGATCTCCCGGTGACGTCGGCGCTCTATACCGTGTTCCTCGGCCTTGCGATCGCCGGGCTCATCCAGTGGCGCCGCGCCGCCGGGGCCGCGGCATGAAACGGCCCACGAACGTCGTTCTCCACGGGCCCGAAAGCACGGGGAAGTCGACGCTCGGCGCCCGGCTCGCGGCGCATTACGGCACCGGGCTGGTCCCCGAATACGGACGCCTCTACTGCGAGGTGCACGGCAGCGAGACCGATGCGGACGATCTCGTCGCCATCATGCACGGCCACGTCGCGCTCACCGAGGCGGCGCGCGAGCAGGCGGCGGCGCGCGGCGCATCCCTCATCATCTCGGACACCGACCCGCTGATGACGGCGGCGTGGGCGGTGATGGGCCTCGGGCATCGCCTGTCCGCGCTCGACGCCTTCACCGATGTCGGCGATCTCTACCTGCTGACGGCGGACGACATGCCGTGGACGGACGACGGCATCCGCCTGCACCGCACGGCGGAGGAGAGGGCGCGTTTCATGGCGCTGTCCCGCGCCGAACTGGAGCGGCGGGGCGTG
>JACFNY010000562.1 GCA_019454625.1 Sphingomonadaceae bacterium | reverse complement strand
GGATCGCCTCAACGCCTTGCGCAAGGTAGCCACGATCGAGAGCGTCGGTTCGTCCACCCGTATCGAAGGCGCGAAGCTCTCGGACGCCCAGGTCGAAACACTTCTTTCCAACATCAGAATCCGCTCCTTTGCAACACGCGACGAGCAGGAGGTGGCGGGCTACGCGGAAGCAATGGACCTCGTGTTCCAGGCTTATGCCGACATGCGCCTGACCGAGAACCATATCCGCCAGCTTCACCAGGCGCTCTTGCGACACAGCACCAGGGACGAGCGCCACCGGGGCGCATATAAGACCCTGCCGAACAATGTCGTCGCCTTCGATGCGGACGGTAGCGAGATCGGCGTCGTCTTCGAGACCGCGATGCCCTTCGACACGCCGCGTGAGATGGAGGCGCTTGTCGCCTGGACTCGCAAGGCGGTCGAGGAGGAGGCGCTTCACCCGCTGCTGATCGTCGCCGTCTTCGTAGTGGTCTTCCTCGCGATCCATCCGTTCCAGGACGGCAACGGCCGTCTTTCCCGCGTCCTGACGACCCTGCTGCTGCTGCGCGCGGGCTATGCGTATGTCCCCTACGCGTCGTTGGAGCGCGTCATCGAGGAGAACAAGGACCTCTACTACAAGGCGCTTCGCCGCACGCAGACGACGCTTAAGGACGATGTGCCGGATTGGGAGCCGTGGATCGGCTTCTTCCTGCGCTGCCTCAAGAAGCAGAAGGATGGTCTCGCGGCCCGGCTTGATCGGGAGCGGGCGGCGCAGCGCGGCGAGGAAGAGATGCCGGCGCTCGCCATCCAGATCATCAAGGCGTTGCGGGAGCGCGAGCGCCTGTCGATTGCCGAACTTGCCGACATTACGGGAGCCAACCGCAACACGCTGAAGGTACGGCTGCGCGAACTGGTTGCGGCAGGCCGCATCCGCCAGCACGGAAAGGCGCGGGCGACATGGTATTCGCTATGAAGGCGCGCTGCTGGAGATTGTGCAGGATAAGCTCCCCAAGCTCGCTGGCGGGGATTTGTCGCCTCACGGCCCCATTCCGCTTGCCGGTTTCGGCCATGCAGGAAAGCGTCAAGGGAAAGGGTGGGAAGGCAAGGGACCAAAGGAAAGGCAGCAAGGGAAAAGGCCCTATCTCGAAAGGGCAGATGAAAAGGTAAAAAGGATTTCCCTTCAAAGCCCATCCTCAC
>JACFNY010000561.1 GCA_019454625.1 Sphingomonadaceae bacterium | reverse complement strand
TCGCCGGGTCGGCCATCGTGCTTGCCGAGCGGCTTTACAGGTTCCTGTAGCGCGCAGCTCTTCGGGCTGACGTGGAACACCCGGCCTCGCAGGGAACTCCCTTACCTCGTCGCCTTCATCAGTTCGCGGCCGATGATGAGCTTCTGAACCTCCGTTGCGCCCTCGTAGATGCGCAGCGCCCGGATTTCGCGGTAAAGGCGTTCGGTGATCTCGCCCACGCAGACGCCGCGTCCGCCGAAAAGCTGCAAAGCCTGGTCGATCACCCACTGCGCGTTTTCGGTTGCGGTCAGTTTCGCCATCGCGGCCTGGCTGGTGATCGGCAGTTTCTGCACGTCACGCCGCCAGGCCGTGCGCAGTGTCAGCAGCGCGCCGGCGTCGATCGCCGTCGCCATCTCGCCCAGCGTGCTTTGCGCCGTCGGCAGATCGGCAAGCGTCGCGCCGACCAATTTGCGCGCTCGCGCGCGCGCGACGGCCTCGTCGAGCGCGCGCCGCGCGAAGCCGAGCGCGGCCGCCGCCACCGAGGGGCGGAAGATGTCGAGCGTGCGCATCGCGATCTTGAAGCCCTCGCCCGGCGCGCCGAGCATCTGGGCGGCGGGCACGCGCATGCCCTCGAAGCGGATCAGCGCCAGCGGATGCGGCGCCATCGTCTCGATCCGGCTGACGACGTGGAAGCCCGGCGTGTCGGCGAAGACGGCGAAGGCGGAGATGCCGCGCGTGCCCGGCGCCTCGCCGGTGCGGGCGAATACGGAGTAGACGTCGGCGATGCCGCCGTTCGAGATGAAGACCTTCTCGCCGTCGATGACGTAGTCGTCGCCGTCGCGCCGCGCCGAGGTCGCCATGGCGGCGACGTCGGAGCCGGCTTCCGGCTCGGTCAGGGCGAAGGCGGAGATCATCTCGCCGGCCGCGACCTTGGGCAGGATGCGCGCCTTCAGCGCCTCCGGCGCGGCGAGGCTGACGGCCCCGGTGCCCAGCCCCTGCATGGCGAAGGCGAAATCGGCGAGCCCGTCGTGCCAGGCCAGCGTCTCGCGCATCACGCACAGCGCGCGGCTGTCGATCGCCTCGGAAGCGCCGCCATGGGCGGCGGGGACGCAATGGCGCAGGAAGCCGGCCCGTCCCAGCCTCCCGACCAGCGCCCGGCAGCTCGCGTCGGCGTCGCGGTGGTCGATGTCGCCGAGGCC
>JACFNY010000560.1 GCA_019454625.1 Sphingomonadaceae bacterium | reverse complement strand
GATACCGCAACCCGCAGCAGGCCGCCGTCGCGCCATTCGTCCGTCACCGCGAACGCCGTCACCTTCGCGCGCGCGGTCGCCCAGAGCGTATCGGACCGCACGACGTTCCGGTCGATGACCGTCCGCGCCTCGACATCCATGCCCCCCGCCGCGACCGCCTGCCTCAGCGCGTCCCCGATCGCCGCGCGGCGCGCCGGCGCCCCATCGGCCCCGAGCGGCGCGGAGCCATCCACGTCCACGCGCATGTCCGCGGCAGCCGGAAAGGCCGCAAGCGCGAGAGCGGCAAGAAGAACGGCCCCGCGGCGCATCAGTCGGCCCCGCCTGCCGGCCGGCGCATCTCGACGATGGTTTCGTAGGTGTCGTCGCCCTTCGGCGTGATCTTGACGATGCGCGCCCCGGCGACCGTGCCGCTGACGGTCGCGCGGATCGAATCCGACTGGAGCGACGTGTTCGCCGCGGAAGACTGCGACTGGAGCTTCACGCCGTAGACCTGCTCGGCGAGGTTGCGCAGCGCGGCGAGGTGCGAGGCGCGGATCGCCAGCAGGCGCCGCTCCTCGTCCGTCTTCGCGGGCTGCGACGAGATCGGCGCGAAGCCGACGCCGGTGAGCACGGCGGGCGCCGCCTCCTGCGCGCGCGCGGGCAGGACAAACAGGGCAAGCGCCGCAAGGACGGACCGGGACGTCATGAGTCTCATGGCAGGAATAACGACAGCTCCGGGTTAAGATTAAGTGCGCTCCGAAGCGCGTCGGGAAACCGACGGAAGACCGTCAAGGCCCCGACAAGGCGCGTTTGGTCACGAAATATATCCATGAAAATCATAATCTTACCGATCTGGCACGCGGCTTGCTGGAGCGGCAGCGGACAAAAGCATCAGGACGTGCCGCAATGGACGTACTCGACAATTATTTCGGTGTGCACGCGCAGGCGCTCGAATTGCGTTCGAAGCGCCTCGAGCTGCTCGCCTCGACGCGCCACATGGGCGTGGTCGACTTCAAGGGCGCAAGCCACCTCGGCCTCGTCGTCGAGGCTTCGAAGCTGAACCCCGACGCGACGGCCTCGGCCATGCTGTTCGACATCTACAATCCCTGGGCCAAGCTGGTGGAGCTCAACTCCACGCACCCGCTGACCGGAAAGCGCATCCAGGCCCTCGAGGACATCGCCAAGGCCAAGGGCCTGACG
>JACFNY010000559.1 GCA_019454625.1 Sphingomonadaceae bacterium | reverse complement strand
CTCTCAGCCGCCGCGAAGGGCTTCGGCGAGGCACCGCGTGACGCGATCGCCTTCGTGCTCTCGGCGCAGCACTCGCTCGAAGACAACTGGGCGCTCCGCGAGATCGCCCGCCTGTCAGGCGCGAAGGCCCTCTACGTGAGCGGCGCGGCGCCGGGCTACAAGGACGACATCCTCATCGACGAGGACAAGAACTCGAACACGGCGGGGGTCCTCGAGCTCGTTCCGGCGGTCAAGCCCTTCCCGGAGCTCATCGACGACATCCGCGCGGGCCGCGTCGCCCACGTCATCGCGCTCGGCGGGCTGACGCCTCGCAACGAGCCGGAGGACGCGACGGCGCTCGGCATGCTGAGCTCGCTCGTAACCGTCGCCGCCCACGAGGGGGCGCTCACCGAGGCCGCGCACGTCGTCCTGCCAGCGACGTCGTGGGCGGAGCACTCCGGCACGTATGTCAACCGCCACGGGATCCGGCAGACCGCCGAGAAGGCGCTCGAGCCCCAAGGCGCATCCCGCCCGGCCTGGGCGCAGCTCCGCGCGCTCGCGGTGGCGCTCGGGCTCGAGCCTACCTGGACGAAGGTGAAGGAAATCCGCGCCGCGCTCGGCGCCGGCGCCTCGGGAGCGCAGGAGAGCTCGCCCGCCGCCGCCGCCCCGTGACCCTCCTTATTCGGACGAACAAGAGCACCTCGCCATGACCGGAATGCAGCTCCTAGCAACCGCCATCAAGATCCTCGTTATGGCCGGGTTCGTCCTGAGTATCGGCGGCCTGCTGACTTGGTACGACCGTCGTGGCAGCGCCATGATGCAGGACCGCATCGGCCCGAGCCGCGCGACGCTCAAGATCGGCAAGTTCGAGCTGCGCCTCGCGGGCCTGCTTCACACGGCGGCCGACGGCGTGAAGTTCTTCACCAAGAAGGACTTCATGCCGCCGAAGGCGGACAAGCTCCTGTTCAGCATCGCGCCGATTCTATCGTTTTTCCCGGTAATCGCGCTCTGCGCGGTGATCCCGTTCGGCGAGACGATCGTGCCCGAGTCGATCGTCCGCACGATTTGCAAGCAAGGGACCGGCGCGGCGGCGACGTACGCGAATATGGTGAACGGCGCCTGTCCTACCGGCTTCACCGCAGAGACCGTCTGGCCGGCCGTGCAGCGCTTCGGCATCGCCAACGCGGCGACGTCGATCCCGCT
>JACFNY010000558.1 GCA_019454625.1 Sphingomonadaceae bacterium | reverse complement strand
GGCGATCCTGACCATCGTCGGCTACTCGCTCAACGACACGGTGGTGATCTACGACCGCGTTCGCGAGAACTTGCGGCGATTCAAGAAGATGCCGCTCGGCCAGTTGCTCGATCTCTCCGACAACGAGATGCTGGCGCGCACGGTGATGACGTCGGTGACGACCTTCCTCGCCCTGCTTTCGCTGTTCATCCTCGGCGGCGAGGTCATCCGCTCCTTCGTGGCGTCGATGCTGTTCGGCGTCTTCATCGGCACGTTCTCGTCGATCTTCATCGCGGCTCCGGTGCTCATCCTGTTCCACCTCAGGCCGGTGACGCAGAAGGAGATGAACGAAGCCGAGAAGGCGACATCGCACCTGCCGGCCAACTGATGGCCGGCGGCATCATCATCCGCGAGGCGCATTTCCCCGGGCGCGCGCCGATTGACGCCTATGGCGACGGCGGCTTCCGCTTCGCCGACATGTCGCATCGCGGCTCGATCCTGTGCCTGCCGTCCGGAATCCATGGCTGGGAGCCGGGCGACCCGGCCGCCTTCACCCTTGCGGATTTCACCGCGGCGATCGCCGAGGCCGGGGAGATCGACATCCTTCTCGTCGGCTGCGGGACCGATCTGCGGCCGCTGCCCGCGACCTTGCGCGCCGCATTGCGCGAGGCCGGCATCCGCGCCGACCCGATGTCGACGGGGGCGGCGGTGCGCACCTATAACGTGCTTCTCGCCGAGGACAGGCTGGTGGCGGCGGCCCTCGTCGCCGTCGAATGACGGCATGGCGGAGGCGGGCGACATAGACGGCCCGGCGCTGCGCCGCAGCGACCCCGACCGCTATTTGTCGACGCTCTACGCGCCGCTGCCGCTGCGCGGCACTCTCGACGTGCTCTACCGCTTCAATGCCGAGATCGCCTCGATACGGGACCGCATCCGCGAGCCGCTGCCGGGCGAGGTGCGCATCCAGTGGTGGCGCGACGTGCTGGCTGCGGGCAGGGCGGCCGCGGGCGGCTATCCGCTGGCGGAAGCGCTCCACGACGTGATCGGACGCCACACGCTGCCGCTCGACGCTTTCGACCGCTATCTCGAGGCGCGCATCTTCGACCTCTACGACGACCCGATGCCGTCGCGCGCCGATCTCGAGGGCTATTGCGGCGAGACGGCCTCGGCGGTGATCCAGCTCGCGGCGCTGATGCTGGAGCCC
>JACFNY010000056.1:2578-9712 GCA_019454625.1 Sphingomonadaceae bacterium | reverse complement strand
GAACGCGGCCCTCCCTCTGCCTACGCGCCGCGACGAGGCGTGGCGCTACAGCGACCTCACCGCGCTCGCCGAGGTGTGGCCCTCGGGTGTCGTCACGGAAACCATCGCCGTGCCCGCCGGGGAAAGCCTTGCGCGCACGCTGGTCGCCGACGCCGCGCAGCCGATTTCGGTGCGCGATCTTGTCATCACGGTCGCGGACGGCGCGCGGCTCGATCTGCACATGCTCAACCTCGGCGCGCGTTACGGCCGCATCGCGCTCGACGTGACGCTCGGCGAGGGCGCGCATTTCGAGCTCGGTGCCGCGCAGGTCGCGGGCGGCAAGGCGACGCTGGAGATCGTCACCCGCGTCCGCCACGCCGCGCCCGGCGCCACCAGCCGCCAGACCGTCCGCACCGTGCTCGCGCAGCAGGCCACCGGCACCTATCTCGGGCAGATCGTCGTCGATCGCGGCGCGCAGAAAACGGATGCCGAGCAGTCGGTGAAGGCGATGCTGCTCGACCGCACCGCGACGGCGAACGCCAAGCCGGAGCTCGAGATCTACGCCGACGACGTGAAATGCGCGCACGGCGCCACCGTCGGCGAACTTGACGCCACCCAATATTTCTACCTGACGAGCCGCGGCCTCCCCCCCGCCGAGGCGAAGCGGCTCCTCCTGCAAGCCTTCCTCGCCGATGCTTTCGTAAACTTCGCCGACACCGAAGCGCTCGAAGCGGCGGCGCTCGCCGCGCTGGAGCAGATCGCATGAACGCGGTCACCCCGATCAGCGTCTCGCGCCGCGCCGACTTCCCGGGTGTCGGCGACTGGGCCTATCTCGATTCCGCCGCCACCGCGCAGAAGCCGCAAGTCGTGATCGACGCCATCGCCGCCGCCTACGGCCCCGAGTATGCGACCGTGCATCGCGGCGTCTACGCGCGCTCGGCGACGATGACGGAACGCTACGAGGCGGCGCGCAGCACCGCCGCCCGCTTCATCAATGCCGCGAGTCCGAACGAGATCGTCTTCGTGCGCGGCGCGACCGAGGCGATCAACCTCGTCGCGCAGACGTGGGGGGCGGCGAACCTGAAAGCCGGCGACCGCATCCTGCTGTCGCGGCTGGAGCACCATTCGAACATCGTGCCGTGGCAGCTCCTTCGCGACCGCACCGGTATCGAAATCGACGTCGCGCCGCTCACCGCCGACCACCGCATCGACGAGGACGCGCTGGAGGCGATGCTCACCCCCGCGCACAGGCTCGTCTCCGTCGCGCACGTCTCGAACGTGCTCGGGTCGGTGGCGGACATCGCTCGCATCGCCCGCGCCGCGCACGGTGTCGGGGCGAAGCTGCTCGTCGATGGTTGTCAGGCGGTGCCGCGCATGGGCGTCGACGTGCAGGCGCTCGGCGCGGATTTCTATGCCTTCTCCGGCCACAAGCTCTACGGCCCCACCGGCGTCGGCGTGCTGTGGACGCGCGGCGACATCCTCTCCGCGATGCCGCCGTGGCAGGGCGGCGGCTCGATGATCGAGACGGTGACGTTCAAGAAGACCACTTACGCCCCGGCGCCGACGCGTTTCGAGGCGGGTACGCCGCACATCGTCGGCGCGGTCGGCCTCGCCGCTGCGATGGATTACGTCTCCGCCATCGGTCTCGACACCATCGACGCGCACGAACGGCATCTCGCGGGCCTCGCCCGCGCGGAGCTTCGCAAGGTGAACTCGCTCAGGCTGTTCGGGCCGGACGACAGCAGCGGCATCGTCAGCTTCGCGATGGAGGGGGTTCATCCCCACGACATCGGCACCATATTGGACGAGGACGGCGTCGCCATCAGGGCGGGGCACCACTGCGCGCAGCCGCTGATGGAAACGCTAAGTGTGCCCGCCACGGCGCGCGCCAGCTTCGGCGTCTACAGCGATGAGCGCGATGTCGAGCGTCTGCTTCGCGGCATCGCGCGTGTGAAGAGGATTTTCGGATGAGCGAGGACTCGCGCCCCTATACCGTGGAAAGCGTCGATGCGCCGCCGCCCGCGCCGGAGCGCCCCGTGCTTCAGGAGGCACGGCGCAAGGCCGATTATCTGGAAGGCTTCCTGTCGCAGAAGCCGGCCGTGCCCGATCCGGCGAGCCCCGGCGGCGACCTCTACGATGCAGTGATCGCATCGCTGCGCGAGATTTATGATCCCGAGATTCCCGTGAACATCTACGATCTCGGCCTCGTCTACGGCGTCGACATCGTTGACGATCACGTCGTCGTCACGATGACGTTGACGACGCCGCACTGCCCGGTCGCCGAATCCATGCCTGCCGAGGTGGAGATTCGCGTCGGCAGCATCCCCGGCGTCGGCTCGGCGGAGGTGAACCTCGTCTGGGATCCGCCGTGGGACCCGCAGAAGATGTCCGACGAGGCGAAGCTGGAGCTTGGGATGTTATGACGACGACCGTCCGCGAACGCCCTGCACCCATCGCGCTTACCGAAAACGCCCACGCACGCATCGCCGCGATGATGGCGCGCGCGCCCGAAGGCACGCTCGGCGTGCGCCTGTCGACGCCCCGGCGCGGCTGCTCGGGCCTTGCGTACAGCATCGACTACGTCACCGAGGCGAAACCGGGCGACGAAGCGATCCCGACGCCGGGTGGGACGCTCTATGTGGACGGCGGCTCGCTGCTCTACCTGATCGGCAGCCGCATGGACTGGAAGGAAGACGATTTCGCCGCCGGCTTCGTCTTCGAAAACCCCAATGCCAAGGGCAGCTGCGGCTGCGGAGAGAGCTTCACCGTCTGACGCGGTGACGGAAGCGGTGATGGCATAGCTGGGCTTCACGCAGCCAGTGCGAACCCCTCTGCACCGAGTTTTTTAAGTTCATCGGCCGCAGCGGCGAGCGAGTCCGTGCGCGCTTCCGGCGAGATCGCCAGACGTTCGGCGCGGACGAAAATGATGTCGGTGATGCCGATGAAGTTCAGCATGGCTTTCAGGTGCGGTTCCTGCGCGTCGAGCGCCTTGCCGTCCCCTTCGCTGTAGAAGCCGCCGCGAGTCTCGACGACGATGACGCGCTTGCCGGCAAGGTGGCCGACGGGGCCTTCAGCCGTGTAGTGGAAGGTGACGCCGGCGCGCAGCACGCGGTCGAACCAGCTCTTGAGGTTCGAGGCGATGCCGAAATTGTACATCGGCGCGCCGATCACAATGACGTCCGCGGTCTGAAGCTCAGCGATCAGTTCATCGGAAAACGCGCGTTCCGCGCTGGCTTCCAAGGTGTCGGCACCGCTGAAACCGCCGAGTGTGGCGCTGGACAGGTGTGGCAACGGATCGGAGCCCACGTCGCGGATCGTGACGTTCGCGTTCGTTCCGACGCTGGCGAGGAAATCGTTGATAAGGCTCCGCGATGCCGACGCATCGCCGAGCACGCTGCTCTGCACGACAAGAATGTTCTGCATGGGTCTGGTCCTTGTTCCCGGTTGCAGGCTCCTAGCTAATGTGCGACCGGTGTTGCCGATAGCGCAGCAACGTGAACACCGGAGTTGCATGAAATGGAACAGTCGAGCGACCTTTCCGATATCGGGGCGCTGGTTGCGGTCGTCGAAACCGGCAGCTTCAGCCGCGCGGCGGAGCGGCTCGGCCTTTCGAAGTCGATCGTCAGCCGCCGCGTCGCGCGGCTCGAAGCGGCGCTCGGCGCGCGGCTGCTCACGCGCAGCGCACAAGGCGCGCGGCCAACGGATGTCGGTGCGGACTATTTCGGGCGCGTGCGCGAGGCGATCGCAGGCCTGGAAGCAGCGCGCGACGCCGTCGCCGCGGCGATGGCCGAGATCGCCGGGCCGATCCGCCTCTCCGCGCCGCTCTCCTTCGGCATCGCCTACCTCGCTCCCGCACTCGCCGAGTTCGCGGCCGCGCACCCGCGCGTCGAGTTCGACATCGCCTTCGATGATCGTCGCGCAGACATCATCGGCGAAGGGCTCGACCTCGCCGTCCGCATCGGCCAGCTTGCCGATTCGACGCTGATTGCGCGGAAGCTCGTACCGATCCGCGCAGTCGCCATTGCGAGCCCCGCCTATCTGGCCCGCATGGGAACGCCTTCGCATCCCCGCGAGATCGCGGATCATGATGTGCTCCTCTACGCGAACGTCGCGCCGTCGGAGTCATGGCGCTTCGACGTGGGCGGGCGCAGCGAATACGTGAAAGGCCGCGCGCGGCTCCGCGCCAACAGCGGCGAGATGCTGCTCGCGGCGGCGGAGGCGGGCCTCGGCATCGCCATGCTGCCGACGTTCATCGCCTCGCCGGCAATCTCGAGCGGCGCGGTGGACGTCGTGCTCGGCGAATGGACGCGGGGCGAAACCGGACTTTACGCGGTCATGCCGCCGGGGCGCAGCGCGACCGCGCGGGTGCGGGCGCTCGTCGATTTCCTCGCCGCCCGCTTCGGCCCCGAACCGACGTGGGATCCCTGCTGGGAAGCGACGAAAGCCGCTCGTTAGAGCAGGCTGCGTGATTCCGGAAGCGCGCAGCCTGCTCTATCCCTTTGTGGTCGCGTCGTTCTTCGCGGAAAACCGGTTCCCACTTTCCCGCGCGATACTCTAGCCGCGACCCTGCCCGCGCCAGCGGTGGATGGTGCGGGAGAGGATGCCCGCCTCGTCGCCTTCCTCGGTCCAGAGCTGGCTGAACAGCGGATCGTCAGACGCCGGGCGAAGCTGCGGATCGCGATCGTCGAGCCGCACGCGGATCGGGATCGAGACGCCCTCGCCGCAGATGATGCATTCGCGGTTCCTGAGCGCGGGGATCGAATCGAGGAAGCCGCGCGCGCCTTCGGGCATGGCGTTCCGCACGTACATCTGGTCGCGCTCGTTGTTGAGGCGCATGGAGATGATCGTGCCGCACTGCGAGAGCACGCCTTCGGCGAGGTCCGATGGGCGCTGCGTGATGAGGCCGAGCGAGACGCCGTATTTACGGCCTTCCTTGGCAATGCGCTCGAGAATCTTGCGCACCGCGACGCCCTTCGTCTCGCGGTCGGACGGCACGTAGCGGTGCGCCTCCTCGCAGACGAGCAGGATCGGCCGCTGCGGCTCCCGCCGCGCCCAGATCGCGTAATCGAACCCCATGCGCGCGAGCACCGCGACCACCACGGTCACGATGTCGGACGGCACGCCCGACAGATCGACGATCGAGATCGGCTTGCCGTCCGCCGGGAGCCGGAAGATCTTGGACAGGAACGGCGCCATCGAATCCGAAACGAGCAGGCCGTTGAACATGAAGTTGTAGCGCGGGTCGCTCTTCAGCTCCTCGATCTTGGTCTTGAGCCGCATGTAGGGCCCGAGGTCGCTCGCCTTGTCGAGCTTGCCCATCTGCGCCTGGATGGCGCCGAGCAGGTCCGAAAGCAGGTAGGGCACGGGCGAATCGACCGTCATCTTGCCGAGCGATTCGGCGATGCGGCTCTTGGAGCGGGCGGCGAGCAGGCACTTGGCCAGCACGTCCATGTCCTTCTCGCGCTCCGAACCGTCGGTGGTGATGAAGACCTCGCAGTGCTCCTCGAAGTTCATCAGCCAGTAGGGGAGGTTGAGGTTGTCGACGTTGAAGATCATCCCGTTCGAGCTGAACGCGGCGGCATATTCGCCGTGCGGATCGAGCATCATGATATGGCCCCTCGGCGCCTTCTCAACGATGCGGTGCAGGATCAGCGCGGCGCTCGTCGATTTGCCGGTACCGGTTGAGCCGAGCAGCGCGAAATGCTTGCCGAGCATCGAATCGATGAGCAGCGCGCCGCGCACGTCCTCCGTGGGGTAGACGGTGCCGATCTCGATGTGCGGCCGGTCTTCGGCCGCGAACACCAGCACGAGGTCGGCGCGTGAGACGGTGAACACGTCGTCGCCCGGCACCGGATAGCGCGTCACGCCGCGGCGGAACGCCTTCATCGAACCGGTGGCGGAGTCCTCGGGCCCTTCGCCGAGGAAGTCGACGTGCGAGAGGATGACATCGTTCGCCTCGTCCATGCGCATGTCGCGCACGTTGCCGAGGAGCCAGAGGTCGCCGACGCGCATCTTCACCTGGCTGCCCACCTGCCCCGACATGGCGACGGTTGCGTCCTCGTGGCCTGCGATCGCCTTCAGCTGCGTGGGCTGGAGGCTGCAGATCGCGGAACCGCCGGCAATTTCCCGCACGCGGCCGATCACGCACGTGCTCGGCAGGCTGGCCGTCTTTTCGGGCTGCATGAAGACGTTGTGACCATCGGCCGGCGAGGGTGTTACCGGCATGAACGACTGATCCAAGACGCGCTCCTTCACTGCGATAAGGCTTTGCCGCAGAGGTCTAGCAGCGAAGGGATAAGGAAGCGTTTACCGCCGCGTGAAAAGCCCGGCGAGCCAGCCGAGCAGCAGCGCCAGCACGACCGCGAGCAGCCCGTAGGAGAAGCTGTGCTCCTCTGCGGCGACGGAGACCTGCCGCTCGAACCCCGACTTGTCGATGCTGATCTCGCGCATCGCGCTCGCCACCACCTTGCCATCGTCGATCAGGTGGATCTCGACCGTGTAGTTGCCGACGGGAACCTGGCTCGGGATCTGGATCCGGGCGCGATAGAGCACGTTTTCGGTAAGCTCGACCCCCTGCGCGTCGTCCGCATACAGGCCCTCGCGGCGGCGGAGGCTCAGGAACCCCCGCTCGAACGTGCGGATTTCAGCAGCGTCACCGGATACCGGCGAAAGCTGGAGATGCGACAGGCCCAACTCGTAGATCGCCGCGGTCTCGTCGTCGACGAGCTCCGAGATCGGGCGCGTCGTCGCAACGCTGTAGAACGATGGCGCGGTCTCGAAGCGCACGGAGCTGGTGTTGATCCAGATGCCGGCGACACGCGCCTTGCGCCGCACCGTCAGCGCTTCCGGCGGCCCGCGCACGATCACGGCGATGTCGGGGCGCTCGTCGGGAGTCTGCCCGCCCGGATACTGGATCGCGCCGAAAATCAGCAGCTCGGCACCGGCGAAGCTGTAGACGATGTCGATCTGGCTGTGGCTGATATCGGTGATCAGCCGCGGCGGCGCGGCCGCCGACAGCAGCAGGAGCATCAGGGGCAGGAACAGCCGCTTCATTCGGCATAGACCGAATAGAGTTCGCTCGGTGTCCAGGTGAGGCCGACGAGCAGGCGGATCGCGACCGCGATGACGAGCAGGGCAAGCGCGAAACGCAGCTTT
>JACFNY010000056.1:0-2568 GCA_019454625.1 Sphingomonadaceae bacterium | reverse complement strand
GGTAGCCGCTGCGCCATGCGCGCGCCGATCTGCGCGCCGACGACGCCGCCGATGAGGAGCATCAGCGCGAGCACGATGTCTACCGTCTTCGACTGCACGGCGTGCAGCAGCGTGATGATCGACGTGGTGAACACGATCTGGAACAGCGACGTGCCGACCACCACCGACACCGACATGCCGAGCAGGTAGATCATCGCCGGCACCATGATGAAGCCGCCGCCGATACCCATGATGAAGGTGAGGATGCCGACGATCACGCCGATGCCGAACGGGGCGAGCGGCGAGATGTAGAGGCCCGACTTGTAGAAGCGCATCTTCCACGGCAGCGCCGCGATGAGCGGGATGTGGGGATGCAGCTTCACGCGGCGGATCTCGCCGGCGCGCGCGCGCCGCAGCGTCTGCCACGATTCCACGAGCATCAGCCCGCCCATCGTCGACAGGAACACCACGTAGATCAGCGAGATGGAGATATCGATCTGGCCGATCTTCTGGAGTAGCTTGAAGAGGTAGGAGCCGATCCCGGACCCCACCACGCCGCCCGCCACGATCACCGCCCCCATCTTCGGATCGACGCCGCCGCGCCGCCAATGGGCAAGCGCGCCCGACACGCTCGATCCGGTGATCTGCGTGGCGGACGACGCCACCGCGATCGCCGGCGGAATCCCGTAGAAGATCAGCATCGGCGTGGTCAGGAATCCGCCGCCGACACCGAACATGCCGGACAGGACGCCGACCAGAACGCCGAAGCCCACGATCACCAACGCATTGACGCTGAGCTCGGCGATCGGAAGGTAGATGTCCATGCTCTCCTGATTACCCAAGCCGGGAGTCGCCCGCCACCACCTTTGGTGTTTCCGGGTGGCGGGTCCCCAACAAAATTGCGATCGTGCATATCGGTGCAAGGAACGGAACGCCGTCCCTTCCGGTCGGGCCTATTCTCGCGGGCATGACCGGAAAGAGGAGCAGGACATGACCGACATCGACAGGCCAGGCGACGCGGATACATTCTGGAACGCCGTGGCGGCGCGTGATTGCGGCTACGACGGCCGCTTCGTCTATGCCGTGAAGCGCACCGGCGTCTATTGCCGCCCGTCGTGCCCGGCGCGGACGCCGAAGCGGGAGAACGTGCGCTTCTACGCGAACGGTGCGGCGGCCGAAGTGGACGGCTACAGGGCCTGTCTGCGCTGCCGTCCCGGCGCTCCGGAGGGACGCGACCCCGCGGCGGGCAAGATGGCGGCGCTCGCACGCTATATCGAGGCGCACGCGGACACGCCGCTGCCGCTCGCCCGTCTGGCGGAGGTCGCGGGGCTCAGCAGCTTCCAGGTGCAGCGGGCGTTCACTGCGATCATCGGCGTCAGCCCGAAGGCGTTCCAGACCGCGCTCAGGATGAAACGGCTGAAGGCCGGCCTAAAGGAGGGCGATGGCGTTGCCGGGGCGATCTTCGAGGCGGGCTTCGGGTCCACCAGCCGCGCCTACGAACGCGCCGGCGGGCATCTCGGCATGACGCCCGCAGTTTACCGCGCCGGCGGCGCAGGGGAGGTAATCGCGTGGGCGTGCCGCCCTACCGGCCTTGGCCTTCTGCTGATGGCGGCGACGTCGCGCGGCGTCTGCGCGGTGGATTTCGGCGGCGACGAAAATACGCTCGTGGATCGGTTGAGGGCCGAATTCCCGCGCGCCGTGATCGAGCCGTCGGATGCGGCTGCATCGCCGCAGCTCGATGCGTGGATCGACGCGCTCCGGGCGCATCTCTCGGACGGAACGCCGCATCCCGATATCCCTGTCGATCTGCGCGGCACGGCGTTCCAGATGAAGGTGTGGCGCTTTCTGCTGAGCGTGCCGAGCGGTAGCGTGGTGTCCTATGCGGCGGTTGCCGCCGGCATCGGTGCGCCGCGCGCGGTGCGCGCTGCGGCATCGGCTTGTGGCGCAAACAGGGTCTCCGTTCTCGTGCCCTGCCACCGCGTCCTCCGCGGCGACGGCGGGATCGGTGGCTATCGCTGGGGCGTGGAACGGAAACGTGCCCTGCTGGCTGCGGAACGGCGGAGAGGACGAGCGGCCTGACCCGTGCGGCAACCGTCCTGCCGCGACCCTATCAGATTTTGCGTATTACAACTCCGCAAATCCTGTTAGCTTCCGAGTCGCACTCAGGGGGGAGGTGGGCGACGTGCGTATGCGCGAGCTTGAACGGCTGACGGGAGTGGGGCGGGAAACCATCCGCTTCTATATCCGCGAGGGGTTGCTGCCCGAGCCGGATCGGGCGAGCGCGAACAGCGCTTTCTACAACGAAATGCATGTCGCGCGGTTGAGGGCGATCAAGCGGCTTCAGGAGGAGCGCTTCCTGCCGCTCGCGATCATCCGCACGCTGCTCGACGCGGAGGACGGCGACCGCTGGCTTCATGCCGACGCCTTTCCCGATCTCGATGCCATGTTGCGCGCCCGGCTCGATACCGGCGGCGACGGCGGGACGCTGGAAGAGCTCGCGGAACAGACCGGCCTTTCGATCGAGGAACTCGGCCGCGCGGCGGAGGAAGGCCTGCTCTGCCCCGACCTCGACGGTCGTTTCGGGCCGCG
>JACFNY010000557.1 GCA_019454625.1 Sphingomonadaceae bacterium | reverse complement strand
CGGGTAGTAGATCGCCACATGCAGCGAATCCAGACCCGTCTCCTTGATCTGCCGCGTCAGCGCAACCCCCGAATTGGCCGCCGTGAAGATCGACACCACAACGTCGGGACGGTTCGCCCGAAGCTTCGAAAGCTGCGGGTAGAAGTCCGAATGGCCGAGCGGCACCGCCTCGTGGCCAGCCTCCGTCCACCCCGCCGCGGTGAACAGCGGAAGCGCGTATTCCGTGTTCGACTTGCCGTAGTCCGTGTCCTCGAACACAAACGCGATCTTCTTCTCGCCAGGCGAGAACTTGCCCGCCTCGATCAGGCCCGACACCGCCTCGAACACCGCCTTCGCATAGGCGTCCGAGTTCCAGCTCGACTTCCAGAAGTTCGCAAAACGCGCCGGGTCGCTCTCCACCTTGCGCGCAATCTCCGACGAAACCGGCTGGCCGCTCATCACGAACTTGCCGTACGAAACCGCAACGTCCATCAGCGCGATCGTCACCGACGACGCAATCATGTCCCCCACCAGAAGGTCGACATTGTCGCGCGTCAGAAGCTTCTGCGCCGCGGAAACCCCCATCTCGGGACGCGACGCGCTGTCCTCGAAGATCAGCGAAACCGTCGTCTTCTCCCCGTTCAGGTCAAGACCCCCGGCCGCGTTCACCTCGTCCACCACAAACTGGTACGCATCACGCATCGCAATCCCAGATGACGCCGCAGGACCGCTCAAAGGACCAATCGCCCCGATCTTCAACTCACCCGCAAACAAGGAACCAGACAAAAGCGTCGCCCCCAATAGCGACAAACAGAATGATCTCTTCAGTCTCATCATTTTCCCCTCTCTGTAATCCGCCGCCGTATCAGGGCGGGGTGGAAAGCGCGGAACCTCCCCCGGCTCACACCGGCTCGGTGCCGCACCATTCTGCGATGAACAGCGCCATGGTCTTGGTGACGCTGCGGACGGATGCGAGGCTGACATATTCGTCGAAGCCGTGGATGTTGCGCGAGATCGGCCCGTAGCAGAGCGTCGGGATGCCATTATAGAGCGCATAGACGCGCGCATCGAGATAGGCCGGGGTGGTGAAGCTCTTCAGCTTCTCGCCGAAGGCGGCCTCGTGGGCGGCGGCCAGCGTGTTCTCGGCCTCGGAGCCGGGTTCGAGATAATAGCCCTCGGCATTGAAGCCGTTCTGGGTGATCCGCGCCGGGTT
>JACFNY010000556.1 GCA_019454625.1 Sphingomonadaceae bacterium | reverse complement strand
GACAGGCTCTCGCCGGCGCTGAAGGCGACGACGAGCACGATGAAGATCGGCGCGAGGATCAGGATCATCGCGATCAGGACGACGAAACGCAGCAGAAGCGAACCGATGCTCATCAGCCTTTTCCTTGCACTCTCTGCGGCCGCACGACGATCTGGATCAGCGCCGCGATGACGAGGGCGATGAACAGCAGCGCGAAGGAAAGCGCGGCCGCGCGCGGCCACCGGAAGGTGGTGACGCTGTCGAAGACGAGGCTGACCAGCAGCTTGTAGCGCGGGCCGCCGAGAAGGGCGATGGCGACATAGGCGCTCAGCGTCAGGAAGGTGACGAGCATCAGGCCGGAGGCGATGCCGGGGGCCGACAGCGGCAGCGTCACCTTGAAGAAGGTGCGCCACGGCCCCGCGCCCAGCGATTCGGAGGCCTCGACATAGCTCTTGTCGATGGTGGTCAGCGAATTGGTCAGCGAGATGATCATGAACGGCAGCAGGATGGTGAGCAGGCCGAGCGTGATCGCCTCGAACGAATAGAGGAACTGCATCGGCCGCTCGATGACGCCGGCCTTGACCAGCGAGGTGCTGACCAGCCCCTGGCGGCTGAGGATCGCCATCCAGCCATAGGCGCGCACGACGTTGGAGATCATCAGCGGCACCATCAGCACCATCAGCATCAGCAGGCGGCGGCGGGCCGGGATGCGCGACAGGTAGAAGGCGACGGGGTAGCCGAGCAGGAAGCACAGCGCCAGCACCGCGGCCGTCATCGCCGCGTCCGGAATGTGGTTGAGATCGAGATCGATCGGCCGCAGCGGCCGCGCGCCGCGCACCTCGATCCAGTCCTCGCCGAGCGCGACGGCCGCGCCCATCGCCCGGAGCACCTCCACGAAGCGCACGTCGCCCTGCACGCTCGCGCGTCCGACGCCCTGCACGCGCACCGGTCCCCCGCCGAGCGCGCCCGCGGCGAGAAAGTACGACGCCGACGACGCGTCCCCCTCGACGTGGATCGTTCCGGGGCTGCGATAGCGGGCGCCGGCCGGCACGCGAAACGTTCCCGCGCCAGCGCGCTCGACCACGACCCCGAAGCGCCGCATCGAATCGAGCGTGAGCTCGACGTAGGGCTTCGACACCAGCTCGCCCGCGACCTCCACGGCGATCGCCCGCCCGACGAGCGGCAGCGCCAGGAGGAGCGCGGTCAGGAACTGGCT
>JACFNY010000555.1 GCA_019454625.1 Sphingomonadaceae bacterium | reverse complement strand
GATCACGTCGACAACCAGATACGCACCATCTACGGCACCCTCCAGGCGGACATCACCGAAAACACCACGGCGACGCTGTCGATCAACCACCAGAAGCGCGACATCACGCCCTTCAACGGCCTGCCGGCGGTCCTTGGCGGCACGGAGCTGCTCGATATCGACCGCTCCACCTTCACCGGCATGGCGTGGAATCATTTCGAGAGCACGATCACCGACTATATCGGCGAGATCGAGCATCGCTTCGACGACGGCGGCCACGTCAAGGCGTCGGCCCGCTATTCGGACCGATCGGCCGACTATCTCTATGCCTTCGCCGGCAGCGGCGCGACCGCGAACGGCATCATTCAGCGCGTCAACTGGACCGCGCGCACCTTCGAGGAAACCGCGCTCGCCCTCGACGCCCATCTCAGCAAGCCGTTCGAGCTGTGGGGCAAGGAAAACAACCTCATCGTCGGCGCGGACTACCGCAACTTCTCCAATAGCTGGATCAACCTGAGCGGTTTCCAGATGGGCTCGTTCGACCTCAACAACTGGAACCCGAACGCGGTTGCCCGCCCCCCGCTGAACTTCGCCGCGGGAATCCCGACCGCGAGCGACCTCAGGCAGTACGGCATCTACGGCCAGTGGCGCTTCAAGCCGCTCGACAATCTGACGTTGATCGGCGGCGGCCGCCTGACATGGGTCGACCTCGCGACGCTGACCACGGACCAGTCCATCGACGCCGAGTTCACGCCCTATGCCGGCATCATCTACGACATCACCGACCGCGTTTCGGCCTATGCCAGCTTCACCCAGATATTCCAGCCGCAGACGGACGTGACCTTCGCCGGCGACATCGTCGGCCCGCGCACGGGCAGGCAGTTCGAGGTCGGCCTGAAGGCCAATCTCTTCGACGACGTCAATGCCAGCATCGCCTACTTCAACCTGCGCGACAACAACCGCGCGGTGCGCGACCCCGGCAACACGGCCTTTGCGGTGGCGCAGGGACAGGCGAAGCTTCAGGGGCTGGAGCTCGAGCTGACCGGATCGCTGACGCCCAACTGGCAGGTGGCCGGCGGCTACACCTATACGGACACGGAGTTCGTCAACACGACGAACTTCCAGGGGGCGGAGTTCTATACGCCCCGGCATATGTTGCAGGCGTGGACGAAGTACAATTTCGACGAGCGCCACGGCATCCTCGACAAGGCGTTCGTC
>JACFNY010000554.1:772-1197 GCA_019454625.1 Sphingomonadaceae bacterium | reverse complement strand
GCGCCGAGGCGCTGATGGCGTCGGCGCACTTTCCCGCCGTGCGCGACACGGTGACGGGCCGCTGCGGCATGTGTCACGCGGCCGAGCCGGTGTGGGACGGCGTCCGCTTCACGCCCAAGGACGTGGCGTTCGAGACCGAGGGCCAGATCGCCGAGCGGGCGCGCGAGATCTATCTCCAGGCCGGGCGCAGCCACGCCATGCCGCCCGGCAACGTCTCGGGCATGACCGACGACGAGCGGGCGCTGATCGTCGCCTGGTTCGAGGAGACGCGGCGGTGAGCGCGCGCCTGCTGCGCGGCCGCGTCCTGTCCTTCCGCACCCGGCCCGAAAGCACAGACGACCGCGCCTCCTACCTGTTCGAGGAGGACGGCGGCGTTCTGGTCCGCGACGGCCGCATCGCGGCGGTCGGCGATTTTTCGGCGATGG
>JACFNY010000554.1:0-762 GCA_019454625.1 Sphingomonadaceae bacterium | reverse complement strand
AGACCGAGGGCGCGCAGGTGATCGACCACCGCCCGCACCTGATCCTGCCCGGCTTCATCGACGCCCATGTCCACATGCCGCAGATGCAGGTCATCGCCAGCTACGGGGCGGAGCTGCTCGACTGGCTGAACACCTACACCTTCCCCGAGGAGACCCGGTTCCGCGACACCCAGCACGGACGGCGCATCGCCCGCCTGTTCCTCGACGAGACGATCCGTCACGGCACCACCACGGTCGCCGCCTTCTGCTCGGTGCATCGCGAAAGCGCCGACGCCTTTTTCGCGGAAGCGCTGGCGCGCAACATGCGCGTCATCGCCGGCAAGGTGATGATGGACCGCAACGCGCCGGAGTCCCTACGCGACACGGCGCAATCGGGCTATGACGATTCGAAGGCGCTGATCGGCGACTGGCACGGCAAGGGGCGGCTGCACTATGCCATCACGCCGCGTTTCGCCATCACCTCCTCGCCCGCGCAGATGGAGATGGCCGGCGCGCTGGCGGCCGAGTTCCCGCAGCTTCACATCCAGACGCATCTTTCGGAAAACCATGCCGAGATCGCGCTGACGCGGGAGCTCTACCCGCAGGCGCGCGACTATACCGACGTCTATGCGAGCTATGGGCTCCTGCGCGACAGGACGCTGCTCGGCCATTCGATCCATCTCTCCGAGCGCGAGGCGGACGCGATCCACGACGCCGGCGCGGTCGCCGTGTTCTGCCCGACCTCGAACCTCTTCCTCGGCTCCGGCCTGTTCGACTGGCAGG
>JACFNY010000553.1 GCA_019454625.1 Sphingomonadaceae bacterium | reverse complement strand
CGCCTACGACATATCGCTTCGGCTCGAGAGTGCCACCTTCGCCTGGACCGGTGACAATGTCCTCGGTCTGTGGGGTACCCGGGCCTGTCGTCATCGGGTCGGGCAGCTCAGGCGGGTCGACGGGATCGTCCGCACGCGGCTCGTAGATCTGCACCGGGTCGCCGTCGAACGCCGGATCTGCGAACAGTTCGGTCGCGCGCTTGAAATCGAGGATCGTGAACCAGCTCTTGCCCAGGTCTTCGCGCAGGCGCGTACCGCGGCCGATGATCTGCTTGAACAGTGTCATCGAGCGGATGTTCTGGTCCAGCACGATCAGCTTGCAGGTTTGCGCATCGACGCCGGTGCTCATTAGCTTCGACGTGGTGGCGATCACCGGGTACATCTTCTCTGGATCGATGAAGTAGTCGAGCGCACGCTTTCCTTCGACGTTGTCGCCCGTGATCTGGACAATGTACTTCGGTTGCGTCTGGCAGATATCGGCGTTGGCGTTGCTGAGGGCCTGCCGCATGCGTGCCGCATGATCGATGTCTTCACAGAAGACGATGGTCTTGTCGTAGCGGTTCGTGGCCTTCAGGTACTCGGTGATGCGCGCGGCGACCACCTCGTCGCGCCGCTCCAGCACCAGCTTGCGGTTCATGTCCGCCCCGGTGTACACGCGGTCCTCAATGACGTTTCCGTGCTTGTCCGTCATTCCCTCGGTTGGCCGCCAGCCGAACGTGTCCCGGTCCAAGTCGATGCGGATCACCTTGTAAGGCGCAAGGTAGCCATCTTCGATGCCTTGGCGCAGGCTGTAGGTGTAGACAGGTTCCCCGAAGTACTCGTAGTTGGATATATCGGCGGTCTCCTTCGGCGTCGCCGTCAGACCGATTTGCGCTGCGCTACGGAAGTAGTCCAGGATCTCGCGCCAGGCGGAGTCTTCTGCTGCGCTGCCCCGATGGCATTCGTCGACGATCACCAGATCGAAGAAATCGGGCGAGAACTGCTTGAAGATGTTCCGCTCTTCCTCGGTGCCGCTGACGGCTTGGTACAGCGACAGGTAGATCTCGTAGCTCTTGTTGACCTGCTTAGAGCTGTTCACCGCGAGCGCGATCTCTTCGAGGGACGCCTTGCCTTGGGCGTCGACCACCTCCACGCCCTTGCCGTGCGGGCTCAACTTGGCCATGGCACCCTTGAACGGCCGGAAGTCGTTGACCATCGT
>JACFNY010000552.1 GCA_019454625.1 Sphingomonadaceae bacterium | reverse complement strand
CGTCGTTGCGCGGCACGGCGGTGGCGTCGGCCTTGGGCACGGAGATGCCCCAGGCGTTGTCCTCGATGACGAAGACCACGGGGAGCTTCCACACCGACGCCAGGTTGAGCGCCTCGTGGAACGCGCCCTGGTTGGCCGCGCCCTCGCCGAGGAAGGCGACCGCAACGCCTTCCCGGTTCGACATCTTGCGCGACAGCGCCGCGCCGACGGCCGGGCCCATGCCCTGGGCGATGATGCCGGAGCAGGAGAAGTTCACGGCCGGGTCGAAGATGTGCATGTGGCCGCCGCGGCCGCCGCTCAGGCCGGTCTTCTTGCCGAAGATCTCGGCCGCCATGCGGTCGAGGTCGACGCCCTTGGCGATGGCGACGTGATGCGGGCGATGCGTCGACGTCGCGATGTCGCCGGCGTCGAGATGGGCGCAGACGCCGACCGCGCACGGCTCCTGGCCGTTGGACAGGTGCATCTCGCCGGGGATCGGGCCGTTCGCCATGTTGAAGGCCGGCGTCTTGCCCTCGAGATAGATCTTCTCGATGGCCTCCTCGAAATAGCGGCTGACGAGCATGTGCTCGTACATCCACAATTGCTGCTCCCTGTTCGGCTGCATGTCGCTCTCCTCCCATGACCCGCACCCCCCTTGCGGATGCGTTGCCGGTCGCGATGCGAGATGCGTGCCAGTTGGCGCACAGGCCGCAAACGCTCGCGGTTCCGGCCGCGCCGCATCCGATCGCCGGCGCAATCCTGCGACAGGTGCCGCGCAAACGAGACGCGACCGGCGCAAATCCGAGACGGCGCGGCCGGCCGCGGGCGGTCAGCCGGCCGGGCGCGCCAGTCCGTATTCCCGCATGCGGCGATGCAGGGTCGCGCGGCTGATGCCGAGCCGCCGCGCGGCCTCGGCAACCGTCCAGCCGCATTCGCGCAGCGCCTCCAGGATGCGCGCGCGCTGCGCCGTGTCGCTGGCGCCGCGCAGGCTGGCAAGGGCGGCGTCCGCCGCGCCGCCGTCGCGGCGCGCGGCGGCGGTCCTGCCGGCGCGGACCTCCTTCGGCAGGTCGCCGGCCCCGACGACCCCGCCGTCGCAGGTCAGGGCGAGGAGCTTGAGCACGTTCGACAACTGCCTGACGTTGCCGGGCCAGGGATAGGACACCAGCCATTCCAGCGCCTCGGCCGACAGGGTGAGCGGTCCGCCGGCGCAATGCTGGCCGGC
>JACFNY010000055.1 GCA_019454625.1 Sphingomonadaceae bacterium | reverse complement strand
CACCGACGCGGAGGCCGTGCCCGGCGCGCTGCTCGGGCGGCTGCGCGCGGCGGATGCGGCCGCGCCAACGGCGCCGGAAGCTGCACCCGCAGCGCCGAAGCCCGCGACGAACGAGCGCCCCGCCCCGGCCAACTGGCTCTCCCCCTCCGTGCGCCGCGCGGTGCAGGAGCATGACGTCGATCCCGCCGAGGTGACGGGCACCGGGCGCGGCGGCCGCATCACGCGCACCGACGTCGAGCGCCATGTCGCCAATCGGGCGAAGGCACCGGAACCGCCTGCCCCGCCGCCCGCAAAGAGCGGCGGCGTGACCAGCGTGCCGCACGACCGGATGCGCCTCGCCATCGCGCGCAACATGCTCGGCTCCGTCACGACCGCGCCGCACGTCACCGCCGTGTTCGAATGCGACTTCTCGGCGATCATGGCGCACCGCAAGGCGCACAAGGACGCGTTCGCGGCCTCGGGCGCGAGCCTCACCTTCACCGCCTATTTCATCGCCGCGTGCGTGGAGGCGATGCGCGCCGCGCCCGCGATCAACAGCCGCTGGTTCGACGACCGGCTGGAGATCTACGACGCCATCAACATCGGCGTCGGCACCGCGCTCGGCGACAAGGGTCTGATCGTCCCCGTGGTGCACGGCGCGAAGGCGCTGTCGCTGCTCGGCATCGCGAAGCGGCTCACCGACATCGTGGCGCGCGCCCGCGACGGCAAGCTCTCCGGCGGCGACGTTTCGGGCGGCACGTTCACGATCTCGAACCACGGCGTCTCGGGGTCGCTGCTCGCCGCGCCGATCATCATCAGCCAGCCGCAATCGGCGATCCTCGGCATCGGCAAGACCGAGAAGCGCGTCGTCGTGCGCGAGGCGGGCGGGGTGGACACGATCCAGATCCGGCCGATGGCCTACGTGTCGCTCACCATCGACCACCGCGTCGTGGACGGCCACCAGACGAACACGTGGCTGGGCAGGTTCGTCGAGACGCTGGAAAACTGGCCGCCGGCCTGAGGCCCTTCAGCCGGTCGCCGACCTGCGCCGCGCGGCGCGCGGGCCGGAGGACGCCGAGGGGGCGGTCGTGCAGCCGAGCTGCGGGATGCCGATGGTGCGGTTGCCGGAGAGGTCGCTGCGGCTGACGATGAGGCCGGTGCTCTCCATGTAGCCGAGCAGGCGGCGGACGCGGCCGAGCGAGCTGGTACCGTAGACGGCGGCGATGGCCGTGTCTTCCGGGCAGGGCAGGCGCTCGCGCGCGGCGCGGGCGATGAGCAGGAACGCGCCGACCATCTCGGCGGGAAGCGTGTCCGCGAGCGCCATCGCCTCGCGCCAGTCCTCGCCCTCCGGGTTCGCGATCCCGGCGCGGGCGCAGGAGAGGCGGCGGCTGAAGCCGTCGAGGTCGAGCGGCGGCGCGGCAAGGCCCGCCATGCGGCAGCGCACCTGGAAATCCTGGAAGAGCACGCTCGGGCTACGATGCTCGCTGCCCTCTTCCGCCAGCATCGCCTCCAGCACGTCCGCGACGATGGCGCCCACGGCCTCGGGATCGGGCGGCGGGCCTTCCGGCACGGGCGCCGCCGGACGCAGGTCCTGCGCGACGCGGCGCAGCAGCGTTTCGGCGGGGACCGGCGTGCGCGGCGGCGGCGCGGGGAGCGGCGCATCCTCGGGCACGGGCGCGAAGATGAGGCCGCGCACCTCCGCCGCATCCATCGGCAGCGGCGCGAGCGACGGCCCGGTGCCGCGCGCCTGCGTCCGCACCGGGCCGATGCGGACGGGCACAGGCCGCCGCGCGATCGCCGGGCCGAGCGCAAGGAACGCGCCGCGTTCGAGATCGCGGATCGCTTCGGCCTGACGCCGCTCCATACCGAGGAGGTCGGCGGCGCGGGCCATGTCGATGTCGAGGAAGGTGCGGCCCATCAGGAAGTTGGAGGCTTCGGCGGCGACGTTCTTGGCGAGCTTGGCAAGGCGCTGCGTGGCGATGACCCCGGCGAGGCCGCGCTTCCGGCCCCGGCACATCAGGTTGGTCATCGCGGCGAGCGAGGCGCGGCGCACGTCGTCCGACACATCGCCCGCGCCCGCGGGGGCGAAGAGCTGCGCCTCGTCGACGACGACGAGCACGGGATACCACTGCTCGCGGGGGGCATCGAACAGGCCGGAGAGGAAAGTGGCGGCGCAGCGCATCTGCGCCTCGACGTCGAGGTCCTCAAGGTTGAGCACCACGGACGCGCGGTGCTCGCGCACGCGCGCGGCGAAATGGCCGATCTCGCGCTCGCCGTAGTCGCCCGCCTCGATCACCGAATGGCCGAACGGCTCGGCGAGCGTGACGAAATCGCCCTCGGGGTCGATCACCACCTGCTGGACGCTGCCGGCGCTCTCCTCGAGCAGGCGGCGCAGCAGGTGCGACTTGCCCGAGCCCGAGTTGCCCTGAACGAGCAGGCGGGTTGCAAGCAATTCCTGGAGGTCGATCGGCACGGGCTGTCCGGACCGATCGGAGCCGATGTCAATGGCGACCGTCATGCCCTCTCTTTGGGAGAGGAAGCGCGCCGCGTGCAAGCCCAAAGACGGCGCGCCGTCAGGGCGCGGCGCTCTCGACCAGCCCGCCGCCGAGCGCCACGTAGAGCGAGACGCGATTGTCGAGCACGGCGCGGCTCGCAGTGATCAGCGCCTGCTCGGCATCGAACAGGTTGCGCTCGGCATCCAGCACTTCGAGATAGCCGACGACGCCCTCTCGGTAGCGGGTGCGGGCAAGCTGCGCGATGTGCCGCTGCGCCTCCGTCGCGCGCATCTGCGCGAGCATCTGCTCGGCAAGGAAGCGGCGGCCCGCGAGCGCGTCGGCCACCTCGCGGAAGGCGAGCTGGACGGTCTGCTCATACTGCGCCACTGCGATGTCCTCGCGCGCCTCGGCGACGGTGAGGTTGCCCTTGCGGCGGCCGAAATCGAAGATCGGCAGGTTCAGCGTCGGCCCGACGCTCCAGTTGAAGCTGTCGTTCTCGAACAGCGAATCGAGCTCGCCGGACGCGAAGCCGAGCGTGCCGGTGAGCGAGATCGTCGGGAAGAACGCCGCGCGCGCCGCGCCGACATTGGCGCGGGCGGCGCGGAGCGTTTCCTCGGCGGCGAGAATGTCCGGCCGCAGCGTCAGCAGGTCCGACGGCAGGCCTGCCGCCAGCCTCGGGAAACCGTCCTGCTCGGCGAGCGGAAGCGGCTGCGCGGTTTCCGGCAGCACGCCGCCGACGAGCACGGCGAGGA
This sequence comes from Sphingomonadaceae bacterium, assembly GCA_019454625.1. Classification (GTDB taxonomy): domain Bacteria; phylum Pseudomonadota; class Alphaproteobacteria; order Sphingomonadales; family Sphingomonadaceae; genus Sphingosinicella. The sequence goes on along the minus strand of JACFNY010000055.1, from coordinate 6,649 downwards.
AATTCGCGCTCCGGCTGCGCGAGAGCCGGAGGCCCGCGAGCTCGGTCTCCGCCTGCGTCAGCAGCGATTCGGCCTGCCGGAAATCGAGCGCGGAGGTGACGCCCGCATCGAGACGGCGCTGGGCGATACGGACGCCGTCCTCGCGGCTCTTCACCGTCGCCTCGGCGAGCGTGATGCGCTCCTCGGTCTCGCGAAGCGCGAACCACGTCGTCGCGACATCGCGGATGAGGCTGAGGCGGAACGCGCGCTCCGCCTGCACGGTGGAGAGATACTGCGACCGCGCCGCCTCGGAGAGGTTGCGGACGCGGCCCCAGAAATCCAGCTCGAACGCCGACACGCCGACGCCGACCGAAAACCGGTCCTGCTCCGCCACGGCCACGCCGGTCGGGGTGACGACCTGCCCCCGGCTTCGTGCGGCATCCCCGCTCGCGGCGAGCGTCGGCAGCCGGTCGGCGCGCTGGATGCGGTAGAGCCCGCGCGCTTCCTCGATCCGGGCGATCGAGACGGCGAGGTCGCGGTTGCGCTCCAGCGCCGTGCCGATCAGCGTGCGCAGCGCCGGATCGGCGAAGAAATCGCGCCAGCCGACGGTTTCCGCGCGCGTGCCGTCCGCGGGGTCCGGGGACAGCGGATAGGCGGTGGCGGTGGGAAGCGCCGGACGCTCGTGCTTCGGCGCCATCTGGCACGCGGACGCGGACACCAGCAGCGCGGAGAGGAGCAGCAGCTTACGCATCGGCGGTCTCCGAATGGCGCGGCTCGCCGGGCGCGGGCGGGCGTCTCCGGCTGATCCAGCGGCGCACCGCATAGTAAAACAGCGGGATCAGGAAGATGCCGATCAGCGTCGCGGTGATCATGCCGCCCATCACGCCGGTGCCGACCGCGCGGCGGCTCGCCGCGCCCGCGCCGCTGGCGATGAACAGCGGGAACATGCCGCCGATGAACGCCATCGAGGTCATGATGATGGGCCTGAGGCGGAGCTTCACCGCCTCCATCGTCGCATCGAGCGGCGATTTGCCCTTGGCTTCCTCCTCGATCGCGAATTCGACGATGAGGATGGCGTTCTTGGCGGCAAGCCCGATGATGGTGACGAGGCCGACGTTGAAATAAATGTCCGCCGAGAGCCCGCGCAGCGCCGTCAGCAGCACCGAGCCGAGCACGCCGAGCGGCACGATCAGCAGCACCGACACCGGCACCGCCCAGCTTTCGTAGAGCGCCGCCAGAAGCAGGTACACGACGACGAGCGACAGGCCGAGCAGCAGGCCGATCTGCCCCGCGGACTGCTTCTCCTCGTAGGAAATGCCGGTCCATTCGTAGGCGAAGCCTTCGGGAAGCTGCTCCGCGAAGCGCTCCATCTCCGCCATCGCCTCGCCGGTCGAGCGGCCGGGCGCGGCCATGCCAGAGATGGTCATCGACGGATAGCCGTTGTAGCGCTGGAGCTGCTGCGGGCCCGCTGTCCATTCCACCTGCGTGAACGCGCCGAACGGCACCATGTCGCCCGTGGCGCTGCGGACCTTGAGGTCGAGCACATCCTGCGGCGTCATCCGGAACGGCGCATCGGCCTGCAGCAGCACCTGCAGCACGCGGCCGTCGCGCGTGAAGTCGTTCGCGTAGGCGCTGCCGAACGAGATGGCGAGCGTGTCGTTCACGTCGCCGATCGAAAGCCCGAGCGCGCGCGCCTTGATGCGGTCGATGAGCACGCGGAGCTGCGGCGAGTCCGGCTGGCCTTCCGGCCGCACGCCCGACAGCACCGCGCTCTGCGAGGCAAGGCCGAGGAGCTGACCCTGCGCGGCGGCCAGCGCCTTGTGCCCGTGGCCGCCGCGATCCTGAAGCTTGAACGTGAAGCCCCCGGCCGTGCCGAGTTCCTGGATCGCGGGCGGATTGAGCGCGAACACCATCGCCTGCTTGATCTGCATGAATGCGCCCATAGCCCGGCCGACGATGGCGTCCGCCTTGTTCTCGGCGCCCTTGCGCTCGTCCCACGGTTTCAGGTTCACGAACACGATGGCGTTGCCCTGCCCCTGACCGAAGAAGCTGAAGCCGCGCACGACGAAGACGTTCTGCACCTGCGGCTGATCGTCGTAGAACGCCTTCACCTGAACGATGGCTTCCTCGGTGCGCTCGCGCGTAGAACCGGCAGGCGCCTGAATCGCGGTGATGATGCTGCCCTGATCCTCGGTGGGCAGGAAGCCGCCGGGAAGGCGCGTGAACAGGATCGCCGTGAGCCCGAACAGCAGGACGAACACGCCGAGCCAGCGCAGCGGCCGCGACAGGACCTTGCCGACCGTGCCCTGATAGCGATCCGTCGACCGGGAGAACCACGCGTTGAACCGGTCGAAGAAGCCGCCGGTCACCTGCGCGAACCGGCCCTGCCGGTCCTTCACCTCGCTGTGCGGTTTCAGGAACGTGGCGCAGAGCGCGGGCGTCAGCGTCAGCGCCAGCAGCGCCGAGAAACCGATGGAGACGATCAGCGTCACCGAGAACTGGCGGTAGATCTGCCCGGTGGAGCCGGGGAAGAACGCCATCGGGATGAACACCGCCATCAGCACCAGCGTGATGCCGATGATCGCCGAGGTGATCTGGCCCATCGCCTTCACGGTCGCCTCGTAGGGCGACAGATGCTCCTCCGCCATGATGCGCTCGACGTTCTCGATGACGACGATGGCGTCGTCGACGAGAATGCCGATGGCGAGCACCATGCCGAACAGCGACAGCACGTTGATCGAGAAGCCGAACAGCCACAGGCCGAGGCAGGCGCCGGCAAGCGCGATCGGCACGACGATCGTGGGAATGAGCGTCGCCCGCCAGTTCTGGAGGAACAGGAACATGACGAGGAAGACGAGCACCATCGCCTCGGCGAGCGCCTTCACCACCTCGTCGATGGAGACGGTGATGAACGGCGTCGTATCGTAGGGGATGGACCACGTGATGTCGGAGGGGAAGCTGCGCTCCAGTTCCTTCATGCGCTCGTTGACGCCGCGCGCAGTGGCAAGCGCGTTCGCGCCGGGGGTCATCTGCACGGCGATGCCCGCGACCGGATTGGCGTTCAGCTCGGAATCGAACAGGTAGTTCTGCGCGCCGAGCTCGACACGCGCCACGTCCTTGAGGCGCACCGCCGATCCGTCCGGATTGGCGCGCAGGATGATCGCCGCGAACTGCTCGGGATTGGTGAAGCGGCTTTGCGTGACGATCGTGGCGTTGAGCTCGCTGCCGTTCGCGAGCGGCCGGTCGCCGAGCGCGCCGCCCGGCGACTGGCTGTTCTGCTCGCGCACCGCGGCGAGCGCCTCCGCCGCCGAAAGACGGTAGTTCGCGAGCTTCTGCGGATCGAGCCAGATGCGCATGGCGTAGGGCGGCGTGAACACCTGCACCTCGCCGACGCCCGAGACACGGCGCAGCTCGTCGACAACGCGGCTGTTGGCGAAGTTGCCGAGATCGAGCGCAGGCGTTTCGCCGCTCTTCGATTGCAGGCCGACGATGAGCAGGAAGCCGGCGTTGGCTTCGGCGACGGAAATGCCCTGACGTCGGACCTCCTCGGGAAGCCGCTGCTCGACGCGGCGCAGGCGGTTCTGCACCTCCATCTGCGCTTCGTTGATGTCGGTACCGGTGCGGAAGGTGACGTGGATTTCCGCCGTGCCGTTCGAAAGGCTGGTCGACGACATGTAGAGGAAGCCCTCGACGCCGTTCAGCTGCTGCTCGATGACCTGCGTGACGTTCTGCTCGAGCACCGCGGCGTCGGCGCCGGGATAGGTGAGCTGGATCGTCAGCGAGGGCGGCGCGACCGAGGGGTACTGCTCGACCGGAAGCCCGCGCAGCGCCAGCACGCCCGCAAGCGTGATGCAGAGCGCGAGCACCCACGAAAAGACCGGGCGGTCGATGAAGAAACGCGGGGTCATTGGGAGTCGGCAGCCTTCCGGGCGGCTTCCTTCGGCGCGGCGCCCGCGATGCGGACCGGCTGGCCGGGGCGAACGCCCTGAAGGCCGCTCACCACGACGCGGTCGCCCGCGCGCAGCCCGTCCTCGATCACCCAGCTTCCGCCCTGAATCCCGCCGAGCTTCACGATGCGCGCCTCGGCGACATCCTTGGCGCCGATCACGAACACGCTGCCCCCGGCTTCGGTGACGGTCACCGCGCGCTGCGGCACGAGGATGCCGTTCGCCCGCGTTCCGGCGCCGATCTGCGCGCGCACGAACTGGCCGGGCAGCAACAGCTGCCTCGGGTTCGGGAACTCGGCGCGCAGCGCGGCCGTGCCCGTCGCCTCGTCGATCGAGAGGTCGAGGAAGTCGATATGGCCGATCTGGTCGTAGGTCGTGCCGTCCTCGAGGATCAGCTTCACGTCCCAGCGGCCGAGCTCCGGGATATGCAGCTTGCCGCCCGCGATGTCGCGGCGGATCGCCAGCAGGTCGGAGCTCGACTGGGAGAAGTTCACGTAGATCGAATCGATCTGCTCGATCGTGGTGAGCAGCGTGCCCTGCGAGGCGCTGACCAGCGCGCCTTCGGTGACCTGCGCGCGGCCCGCGCGGCCCGCGATCGGCGCCCGCACGGTCGCGTAGCCGAGGCTGAGCCGCGCCGATTCAACCTGCGCGCGCGCCTGATCGACATCGGCCTGCGCCGTGCCCAGCCGCGCCACGGCCGCGTCGTATTCCTGCTTGCTGATCGCCTGGTCCGCGATCAGCCCGTCGTAGCGCTGGAGGTCCTGCGCCGCGTTCGCCGAGGTCGCCTGCGCGCGGGCGAGCGACGCCTGCGCGGCGTTCAGCGCCGCCGTCATCTCGCGCGGGTCGATGGCGAACAGCGCCTGCCCCGCCTTCACGTCCGTGCCCTCGTCGAACAGGCGGCGCTCGATGATGCCGTCCACGCGGGCGCGCACCTCCGCCGTGCGGATCGCCTGCACGCGCCCCGGCAGCTCGATCACGTTCGCGATCGGCTGCGGCCGGACCGTGACGACCTCGACCTCGGGCGGCGGCGGCGCGGGGGACGCATCGTCCGCGCAGCCTGCAAGCCACACGCAGGCGGCCAGTGCCGCTGCCGCCAGCCATCGGTTGTTACGCATGAGAACTCCGTCGCGGGGATGGAATCGGGACGCCGTCGGCGCCGATCTTGTCAAGGCGTGTAGTGTAACGTACATTACAGGTCAACCACCAAAGACAAGATCAGCATGGGGAACGCCAGAATAGCATGAACGCAGAGGCAGATCAGCTAGACACGCCGCGCAAGACGCAGGACGAGCGCCGCACGGTCCGCCGCCAGGCGATCCTCGACGCTGCGGAGTCGCTGTTCCTCGAACACGGCTACCCGTGCGTCAGCCTCAGCGCGATCGTGCAGCGCTCCGGCGGCTCGCTCGCCACTATCTACCAGATGTTCGGCAACAAGCAGGGCCTGCTGCGCGCGGTGGTGGACCGGAACACTGACGAAAGCCTCAAGGACCTGGATACGCTGCTAGCCAGCGGATTGCCGCCGCGGCGCATTCTGGAAGAGTTCGCCATAAGCTATCTCGCCTTTGCAACGACGCCGCGCAAGATCGCCTTCATGCGCCTCGTCATCACGGAAAGCCTCACCGATCCCGACTTCGGCGAGGCGTTCGACCGCGACATGCAGATGAAGTACGTCGCCCGGATCGCGAGCCTCTTCGAGAACTGGAACGCGAACGGCCTTGCGCGCATCGACCGCCCGCGCCAGGCGGCGGAGCTTTATCTCGCCATACTGCTCTGCAATCTGCCGATCCGGTTCATGCTCGGCAGACCACCGGAAAGCACATCGCGCGAGGACACTATCTGGCGCCTCGCCTGCTTCCTCGATCGCTTCGGCATGGAGGCCGAGGCCAGCGCCTAGCGCGCCGGTCCCATCCAGCGGTTGAACCACGCGACGATGCGCTTCAGCGCGTCGTCGCGCTCGGGCGTCGCGCCCTTCATGAAGACATGGCCGCCAGGCGCCTCGTCGTAGATCTTGGCCTCGTGGGTCTTGCCGTGCGCCTTCAGCGCGTCGATCAGCCGTCCGGTATGGATCGTGTGCGGCACGATCTTGTCGCCGCTCGTGGCGAGCACCAGCACCGGCGCCTCGATCCTGTCGACGAAGTTGATCGGCGACACGTTGATGTAGGCGGGCAGGTTCTCGTGCGGGAGCTTGCCCTTGAAGCCGGGGTTGGTCTCGGCGATCTCCTTGCGGCGGTAGTCGGGCTTGTACGACATGTAGGCCACGAAATCGGTGAGGCCCACGATGTCGACCGCCGCCTTGAACTGCTTGGGCGAACGCTCGATGGCGAGCAGCGTCACCATGCCGCCGCGGCTCTGGCCGAGGATGCCGATGCGGCCTCCGTCGATGTCCGGGCGCGTCGCCGCATAGCGCGCCGCCGCGAGCACGTCGGCGACGTCGGTGTTGCCGTAGTCGTTCTGGTAGATGGCGTCGCCGTAGCCGCGGCTGCCCCGGTACTCCGGGAACAGCACGACATAGCCCGCCTCCACCACCGCCTCGATGAGCGGGAACCACGACGGCTCCAGCCGCTCGTGGAAGCCGCCATGCACCATCACCACGGCGGGGCGGCGCGCATTCGATGCCTTGACCGGCGTGAACACGTGCGTCGGGATCAACTCACCGTCGCTGTTCACGTACTCCGTCGACAGCCGGATGCGGTCCGAATAGTCGAGCCGGAACTGGGTGAGGA
>JACFNY010000551.1 GCA_019454625.1 Sphingomonadaceae bacterium | reverse complement strand
AGGCGGATCGAGGCGACGTGGTCGCCCGCGTCATCCACGTCGATGATGTAGATGGCGTCGTCGGTGTCGTACTGGTCGATCTCCATGTCGCCGACCACGGGCACGTCCCACTTCAGCCAGTCCACGAACACGCGCTTCCTGTCGCGGTGCATCTGGTCGAGGAGCGCGCGATGTTGCGACCTGTTCTTCGCCGTTACGAACCTGATCATGGCCCCCCTCACGAAACACTGCGCCATACAGCGCACCAGCAGTATTTCCGTCTTAACTCAGAAATATCCATGGTTACCATCCCGGTAACTACCGGGGGGTATAGTGATAAGCAGGAGCAATGTCACTCATGACCACGGCCGGGCGCCGGGATGGGATCGAAATGAAAGCTTCGCGTGCCTTTCGACACCTGAATTTTTGCGACCAATCTCCGACCAATCTCCATGTCTGCGCCGCTCGGCGAAATAAAAAGGGCGGCCGACCGGCCGCCCTTCAGACCTGCGATTTTCAGGCTTCAGGCCGACTTGCGGCGGCGAGCCACGCCAAGGCCGGCGAGGCCGAGGCCGAGCAGCGCCAGAGCGGCGGGCTCGGGAACCGGGTTGACCGGACCCGGGCCGGAGCCTCCGGGTGTCACCGATCCGAACGTGATGTTGTCGTAGCCCGTGAAGTTCGCGGTCCCGCCGAAGTTGATGGAATGCGCGATGCCGTCGAACGCGACGCCGACCGCCGTCCAGTTGCAGAAGTCTCCCTCCGGATCGCCGGCGCAATCGTTGAAGGCCTGCGCGCTCAGGTCGAGGCTGCCGAGCAGGTCGCCCGTGCCATCGAGGCCGCTCCATACCGTGACGGTCGCGACGACGGACGAGGAATAGAAGAAGGAGAAACCGACGTCGAAACCGTTCAGCACGTTAAGCGTGGCATTATCGGCGTCGAGGAAGAACATGATCGTGCTGGGGGACGGCTCGTTGGCGAAATTCCCGTCGCCACCCGCGTCCTCGTCCACGATGGCGAGCGTCGCGGGCGAAAAGACGATTCCGTAATCGGGGCCGCCATTGCCGTTGTAGTAATCCCCGACGGGCTGCCCGTTGCCGACGCCTTCGAAATCGAGAACGATCACATCCGCCTTTGCCGTAGCTGCGATTGCCGTCGTGCAAAGAAGACCGGCGGCCAACGCCGCTGAAATGCGCTTCATTGATTTTCCCCTAACTGTGGTGCGGG
>JACFNY010000054.1:7442-9875 GCA_019454625.1 Sphingomonadaceae bacterium | reverse complement strand
GTCGTTGACCATCCCTGCGCCGCGCGCCAGCGCATCCGCCATCACCGCGCTCTTGCGGCTGTCGATCGAAACGGCGATGCCCGCTTTCGCCAGCCGCTCGATGACGGGCGCGACGCGCGCGATCTCGTCCTGCTCCCAGACCTCGGCGGCGCCGGGACGCGTGGACTCGCCGCCGACATCAATGATCGCCGCGCCCTCCGCCGCCATCGCGACGGCCGCGGCGGCGGCCTCGTCGTCGGAGGCATGGCGGCTGCCGTCGGAGAAGCTGTCGGGCGTGCGGTTGAGGATCGCCATCACCGACGGCTCGGAGAAGCGCACCGTCCGCTCGCCGAGCTGGATCGGCGCGCGCGGCGCCGTCAGCCGCGCCCAGAGCGGGTGCGTAGTATCGACCCCGGAGACGGGCACCAGCCGCTGCGACACGCGCCTGCCGCCGCCGCGCTCGATGACCTCGACCGCCGAGAACCACGTGAGCCCGCCCGCGAGGCGCTGCGTCTGCCCATCGTAGCCGAAGGGCGCGTCGACGAAGCCGGTGGGGCGGTAGTAGGTCTTCACGGATCAGGCCGCGGCCGAGCGCCTGTAAGCCTCGCGCACCGCGTCGATGGGTTCGAGCTTGCCGCCCGTCTCCATGTGCCAGAAGGTCCAGCCGTTGCACGAAGGCGCGCCCTGCGCCGCCGCACCCATCTGGTGGATGGAGCCGGCGTCGCCCCGGAAGGCGAGGCTGCCGTCGGCGCGGACGCGGGCCTTGTAGCGGCGTGCCGTGTCGACGAGTTCCTGCCCCGGCAGGATGAGCCCGGCCTCGACGAGCGTGCCGAAGGCGACGCGCGGCGCCTGCCGCTTGCCGCGGGTGATCTGCATGGCGTCGGGCGCCAGCGGCTTCGTCGCCGCGATGCGCTTCTCGGCGACCTCGACATAGGCCTGCTCGCGGTCGATGCCGATGAAGCTGCGGCCGAGCATCTTCGCCATCGCGCCGGTGGTGCCGGAGCCGAGGAACGGGTCGAGCACCGTGTCGCCGGGGTTCGAGGCCGCCATCAGCACACGGTAGAGCAGCGCTTCGGGCTTCTGCGTCGGGTGCGCCTTGACGCCGCCGACCTTGACGCGCTCGCCGCCCGTGCAGATCGGGATCGTCCAGTCCGAGCGCATCTGCACGTCGTCGTTCATCATCTTGAGCGCGTGGTAGTTGAACGTGTAGCGCGCCTTTTCGGACTTCGAGCACCAGATCATCGTCTCGTGCGCGTTGGTGAAGCGCGTGCCCTTGAAGTTCGGCATCGGGTTCGTCTTGCGCCAGACGACGTCGTTCAGGATCCAGTAGCCGAGGTCCTGAAGCACGGTGCCGACGCGGAAGATGTTGTGGTAGCTGCCGATCACCCAGATCGTGCCGTCGTCCTTCAGGATGCGGCGCGCGGCGGAGAGCCAGCGGCAGGTGAAATTGTCGTAGGCGCCGAACGTGTCGAACTTGTCCCAGTCGTTGTCGACGGCATCGACGCGGCTGCCCTCGGGGCGGAACAGGTCGCCGTTCAGCTGGAGGTTGTAGGGCGGGTCGGCGAAAACGAGGTCCACCGACTTCGCGGGCATCGCCTCCATCTCCGCGATGCAATCGCCGAGAATGATGCGCGAGGAGACGCGCGACGCCTCGTCGATGCTGTCCGGTGCAGTTCCCATAACGACCCCCGTTCGCCCTCTCGTTCCAAAAGCGCGCGGACCTTGGCCCGGCACGGACTCCTGCGTCAAGAGTCCGCAGATTCAAAGGGTTGCAGAGTTAATTTAAGATTCCATTAAACATGAAGTCTTGACCGCAACCCCTTGCGATCCCTTGGAGCGCCGCACGCCAGACCTAGTGGGTGTGGCGGAAACGACTCAATCGCCGTTCAGTCACCGAATTCGAACGCGTGCTGGACCGGGCCGAAGCTGCGGCGGTGATGGACGGTGACGCCGATGCGCGTGACCGCCTCCAGATGGGCGCGCGTCGGGTAGCCCTTGTTCTCGTGCCAGCCGTAGGGGAACGTCTCGTGGAGCCGGATCATGTGCCGGTCGCGCGTCACCTTGGCGATGATCGAGGCGGCCGCGATCGACACGGAGAGCCCGTCGCCGCCGACGATCGCGTCGCAGCGCCAGCGCCAGCGCGGCGTGCGGTTGCCGTCCACGAGCACATGGTCGGGCGCGACCGGCAGCGCGGCGACGGCGCGCGTCATGGCGAGGAAGGTCGCCTGAAGGATGTTGATGCGGTCGATCTCCTCGGGGCTCGCCTCGCCGACCCCGACGCGCGCGCAGCCCATGATGACGTCGAACAACGCCTCGCGGCGCTGCGCGGTGAGCTTCTTGCTGTCGTTGAGACCGTCCGGGATGCAGGCGGGATCGAGGATCACCGCGGCCGCGACGACCGGCCCGGCGAGCGGCCCCCTGCCCGCCTCGTCGACGCCCGCGACGAGGCCGCTG
>JACFNY010000054.1:0-7432 GCA_019454625.1 Sphingomonadaceae bacterium | reverse complement strand
GTGACTGTAGTCCGGCCCTGCGCGTTTCACCGCGCCAGCGGCCAGCCGTGGCCGAGCGGCCCGTGCCCGGCGCCGAAGCCCGGCGCGGCGAGGATCGCCTGCCGCACGTAGTCGCGCGCGCGCCACGCTGCCTGTTCGAGCGGCATCTTCTGGGCAAGGCCGACCGCGAGCGCCGAGGCGAGCGTGCAGCCCGTGCCGTGCGTGTGCTTGGTGGCGATGCGCGAATCGATCCATTCCTTGGCGCGCCCCGGCGTCACCAGCCAGTCGCTGATCTCGTCGCCCTTGAGGTGAGCGCCCTTCACCAGCACCGCCTTCGCGCCGAGCCCGAGGATCGCCTCCCCGGCGTCGCGGGCGTCTTCCGCCGAGCGGATCTTCTTGCCCGAAAGCGCCTCCGCCTCGACGATGTTGGGCGTCACCACGTCCGCCATCGGCACGAGCAGCGATGTCAGCGCCTCGACCGCATCCGGGCGCAGCAAGTGCGCGCCGCCCTTGGCGACCATCACGGGATCGAGGACGATCGGCACGGAAACGTCGGTGAGCGCGCCCGCCACGGCCTCGACCACGGCCTGGCTGCCGAGCATTCCGATCTTGACCGCATCCGCGCCGATGTCGGCCAGCACGGCCTCGATCTGCGCGGCGATCACGCTGACCGGGACGGGATGCACGTCGTGGACGCCGTTCGTGTCCTGCACGGTGACGGCGGTGATCGCGGTCGCGGCATAGCCGCCGAGCATCGTGACCGTCTTGATGTCGGCCTGAATGCCGGCGCCGCCGCCGGAATCGGACCCCGCGATGATGAGGACGCGCGCCGGTTTGGGCTTGGTCATGCCGCCTTCGCCACCGCTTCGCAGATTTCGTCGACGAGGCTTTCGACGAGGCCCATGTCCTCGCCCTCCGCCATCACGCGGATCAGCGGTTCCGTCCCCGACTTGCGGATGACGAGCCGGCCCGTGCCGTTCAGGCGCGCCTCGGCGGCGGCGATGACGCCCTTGACGCTGTCGGCGTCGAGCGGCTGGCCGCCGTTGAACCGGACGTTCTTGAGGAGCTGCGGCAGCGGATCGAACAGCTTCAGCACCTCCGAGGCGGGCCTGCCGTCCTCGACGAGCACGGCGAGGACCTGCAGCGCCGCGACGAGGCCGTCGCCGGTCGTCGAATAGTCGGAGAGGATGATATGGCCGGACTGCTCGCCGCCGACGTTGCAGCCCTTGGCGCGCATCGCCTCGAGCACGTAGCGGTCGCCGACCTTGGCGCGTTCCAGATTAAGGCCGAGGCCGCCGAGGTAGCGTTCGAGGCCGAGGTTCGACATCACCGTGGCGACGAGCCCGCCGCCCTTGAGGCGGCCCGCCGCGTGCCAGCTCCGGGTGACGAGCGCCATCAGCTGGTCGCCGTCGACGATCTGGCCGCGCTCGTCGATGATGATCAGCCGGTCGGCATCGCCGTCGAGCGCGATGCCGATATGCGCGCCCGATTCTACGACCTTGTTCTGGAGCGCCGCGGGCTTCGTGGAGCCGACGTCGTCGTTGATGTTGAAGCCGTTCGGATTGACGCCGATCGCCTCGACGTCCGCGCCAAGCTCCCAGAGCGCGCTCGGCGCGACATTGTAGGCGGCGCCGTTCGCGCAATCGACGACGAGCTTCAGCCCGTCGAGCCGCAGGTGATCGGGGAAGGCCGACTTCGCGAAGTGGATGTAGCGGCCGCGCGCGTCCTCGATCTTCTTCGCGCGGCCGATCTGCGCCGGATCGGCGAGCTTCGGCGCGGCCTCGAGCAGCGCCTCGATCTCGAGCTCGTCCTCGTCGGAGAGCTTGTAGCCGTCCGGCCCGAACAGCTTGATGCCGTTGTCCTGAAAGGCGTTGTGGCTCGCCGAGATCATCACGCCGAGATCGGCGCGCATCGAGCGCGTCAGCATCGCTACCGCCGGGGTCGGCACCGGCCCCACCATCACCACGTCCATGCCGACGCTGGTGAAGCCGGCGATCAGCGCCGATTCCATCATGTAGCCGGAAAGCCGCGTATCCTTGCCGATGACGACGCGGTGCTTGTGGTCGCCGCGCAGGAACTTGGCGCCCGCCGCCTGCCCGACGCGCATGGCGATCTCGGGCGTCATCGGCGCGGTGTTGGTGAGCCCCCTGATTCCATCGGTGCCGAAATAGCGGCGGCCGCCCATAATCGTCCTCTCAAGCCCCCGCGCGTCTTGCACGCGCGTTCATAACAGGCTCTTTATGCCTCAAAATCGTTCAAATGCAGGGCGGGCCGCACGCAAGGATCGAGGCAATGGGTCGTTTTGTCGACCGGCTTTCCGCCTTCGTGTTCATGAAGGTGCCGTTTTTCGGGGCTGAGATCGAGCTGGTCGTGCTCGCGCTCGGCACGGCGATGATCTTCTTCACGCTGTGGCTCGGCCTCCCGCAATTCCGCGGCGTGGGTATCGGCTTCGAGCTCATCCGCGGCCGCCATATCGACGACAGCGCGCCCGGCAGCGTCAGCCAGTTCCAGGCGCTGTCGACGGCGCTTTCGGGCACCATCGGCCTCGGCAACATCGGCGGCGTCGCCATCGCCATCGCGCTCGGCGGGCCGGGCGCGGCGTTCTGGATGTTCGTGATCGGCTTCTTCGCGATGGCGCTGAAAGCCGCCGAGGTGACGCTGGGGCTGATGTACCGCGAGTTCACGCCGACGGGCGAGGTGCTCGGCGGGCCGATGTACACGCTGAAGAACGGCCTTGCCCGGCTCGGCCTGCCGAAGACGGGCCGGGGCCTCGGCGCGCTCTACGCCGTCTTCGCGCTCGGCGGCGCGCTGCCGCTCCTGCAGGTGAACCAGAGCTTCAGCCAGCTCACCCTCATCGCGGAAATCGACAACGGACCCGGCAACGGCCTCGTCTACGGGCTGTTCCTCACGCTCGCCGTCGGCGTCGTCATCATCGGCGGCGTCCGCTCCATCGCCAGCGTCGCCGCGCGGCTGGTGCCGCTGATGTGCGTGATCTACCTCGGCGCGGGCGTCGTCATCCTGATCACCAACGCCGGGGCCATTCCCGGCGCGCTCGAAACCATCGTGCGCACGGCCTTCGCGCCCGAGGCCGTGGCGGGCGGCGCCATCGGCAGCTTCGTCGTCGGGATGCGGCGCGCGGTGTTCTCGTGCGAGGCGGGCGTCGGCAGCGCGGTGATGGCGCACAGCGCGGCACGAACGCATCACCCGGCATCCGAAGGCATGGTCGGGCTGATCGAACCGCTGCTCGACACCATGATCATCTGCACGATGACCGCGCTCATCATCGTCGTGACCGGCGTCTACGACGACGGCCACGGCGACATCGCCATGACCTCCGCCGCGTTCGGCACGGTGGCGTCGTGGTTCCCCTACGTGCTCTCCGTCGCGGTGTTCCTGTTCGCCTTCTCGACGCTGATCTCGTGGGGCTACTACGGGTTGCAGGCGTGGGGCTACCTGTTCGGGCATAGCCGCGCGAGCGAGATCGCCTTCAAGCTGCTCTACTGCCTGCTGCAACCAATCGGCGCGGTGCTCTCGCCCGGCAAGGTCGTCGACCTGATCGACAGCCTGTTCTTCCTGATGGTCGTGCCGAACCTGATCGGGCTTGCGCTGCTGGCCGTGCCCGTGAGACGCGAGATGAACGGCTTCCTCGCCGGCGTGAAGGCCGGGACGATCTACGGAAAGGGCATCGACGATGAAACGGCGCAACCTCGGCACGACTGACGTTTCCGCGATCGGGCTCGGCTGCATGGGCATCGCCGGGGTTTCCGGCATGGCCGCGATGTACGGCGAGGTGGACACGGACGAAGCGGTGCGCACGATCCACCGCGCGCTCGAGATCGGCGAAGATTTCCTCGATACCGCCGAGGTCTACGGCCCCTATGCGAACGAGGAATTCCTCGGGGAGGCCCTCAAGGGCAGGCGCGACAAGGCGTTCATCGCCACCAAGTTCGGCTTCAAAATCGTCGATGGACGTTCGCAGGGAACGGACAGCCGTCCCGAGACCATCCGCGCCGTCTGCGAGGCAAGCCTGAAACGGCTGCAAACAGACGTGATCGACCTGTTCTACCAGCACCGCGTCGATCCCGACGTGCCGATCGAGGAGGTCGTCGGCACGATGGCCGACCTCCAACGGCAAGGCAAAATCCGCTTCATCGGCCTGTCGGAGGCAGGCGCAGCCACGCTGGAACGCGCCGCCGCGACGCACCGGATCGACGCGCTGCAATCCGAATATTCGCTGTGGGAGCGCGATGTCGAAACCGACATCCTGCCCGTGTGCCGCAGGCACGGCATCGCCTTCGTGCCCTATTCGCCGCTCGGGCGCGGCTTCCTGACCGGCGACGTGAAGCGGGCGGAGGACTATCCGGAAACCGACTACCGGCGGCACGACCCGCGCTATCAGGGCGCGAACTTCGACGCCAACATGGAGCTGGTCGCCGCTGTGAAGCGCATCGCCGACGCGCACGGCGCGACGCCCGCGCAGGTCGCGCTCGCATGGCTGCTGGCGCAGGGGCCGGACATCATCCCGATCCCCGGCACGAAGAAGGTGAAGCGGCTGGAGGAGAACGCCGCCGCCGCCGATCTGGCGCTGAACGCGGCGGACGTCGCGGCGCTGAACGCCGCCGCGCCGGTGGGCGGCACGGCGGGCGAGCGCTACGGGAACCCGGCAATGCTTGCGATGGTGCGCCGCTAGCGCTTCGGCGCCATCTTCGCGACGCGCCGGAAAACATAGCGCGGCGCGAGACGCTTCAGCCACAGCGCCTGCATCTCGAGGCCCTTGCCGACGGGGATCTCGGGTTTCCCGGCGCGCAGGCCGGCGAGGATCTCGTCCGCCGCTTCGGCGGCGCTGATGCCGTGGCCGGTCGGGTCGTCCTTCGGGCCGTAGCGGTTGCCGTGGCCGTCGAGCGCGTTCTCGGCGATGCTTGTCTGCACGAAGCCGGGCGTGATCACCGTGACGCCGATGCCGTGCTGGGCGACCTCGGCGCGCAGCGCATCCGAGTAGCCGACGAGCGCGTGCTTCGCGGCGCAGTAGCCGGTCCGCATCGGCGCGCCGATCTTGCCCGCGACGCTGGCGATCTGGATGAAATGGCCCTGCCCGCGGGCCACCATCTTCGGCAGCACGAACTGGGTGAGCCGGAGCGGCGCGAAGAAATCGACCTCCATGATCTGCCGGTACACGCCGAAATCCGTGTCGAGCGCCATCGAGCGCTGCGAGATACCGGCGTTGTTGACGAGGATGTCGATGGCGCCGCGCCACGCCCATGCCCGGTCGACGATGCCCGGCAGCGCCGCGTAGTCGGTCGCCTCGAACGGCAGCACGAGCCTTTCGCCTTCGAGCCGCCGCGCAATGTCGGCGAGCGCGGTCTCGCGACGCCCCGAGAGGATGACGTTCGCGCCGGACGCCGCGAAGGCGTCGGCGAGCGCCGCACCGATGCCCGACGACGCGCCCGTGATCCAGACGGTCTTGCCGGTCAGCTCCACGGCACCGCCCCCGTCGCTTTGCCGATGACGAGCGGGTGCGCCATGACGAGGACGACATAGAGCGCGAGGCCGATGACGACGGGCAGCACGCCCGGCCACGCGCGCGACCAGCCGAGCCGTCCCGAAAGCTGCGCGCCGAGCGGCCAGTAGCTGGTGCTTCCCGCATAGGCCGCCCACGCCGCACCGAGCTGGGCGGCCTTCTTGCCGTCCTGGAACCGCGCGCCGACGAGCGCGAGGATGCCGATGCCGCCCGCGAGGATCAGCGTTTCGAGCCGCCCGGTGACGGCGACATGCACCACGGCCCAGAGCCCGAACGCCCACATCATCGGATGCCGGGTGATGCCCATCACGCCCTTCGGCGCGGTGCCTTTCGCAAGGAGCCTCCCCGCCTCCACCATCGCCGGATTGGGCGCGAGGAACGAGCCGACGAACAGGATGCAGGCGATCAGCATCAGGAGGCCGCCGGCTTGCAGCACCCAGAGCGGCGGCACCCAGAGCTGCTGGGTCAGCGCGGCGCGGTAGGCGAGCACCGCCCAGATCAGCGTCGCGGCCGCCACCAGCGAATAGAGGCCGAGGAAGCCCTTCTCGCCGAGCCTTGCGACAAGCGGCGCCCGGAGCGGGTGGGACAGGATGAAATGGGTAAGCACGAACAACGCGACGGCGATTGCAAGCACGGCCATTTCACGGCCCTCCCCTTCTCCTAGCGGCTGTACTGTTTGGGCATCGTATCCTGCTTCAGCGGATTGTAGCGATCACGCAGCTTCGTCTGCCGCGATTCGAGCGGCGTCGCACGGCCGTCGATGAACAGCGCGGTCGGCGCCGAGGCGAGTTCGATCGGATCGCCCGACCAGACGACGACATCGGCGCGCTTGCCCGGCTCCAGCGTGCCGAGCTGGCCGCCGAGCCCGAAGATCTCGGCCGGGTTGCGCGTGAGCGCCGCGAGCGCCTCGGCATGGCTGACCTGAACGCCGCCCGGAATCCGGCCCTGCGCGACGAGGTTCCCCGCCTGCTGCGGAATGAGGCGCACCTGATGGTTGAGATCGCGGCCGATCGGCACGATCGCGACCTTCACGCCCGCGCGGATCATGCGCCCGACGTTCGATTGGGTCGCGGCGAGCGCCTCGAAGCTTTCGGGGAGGTTCGGCGCGACCGATGCCAGCACCGGCACCCCGGCCGCGGCGATCCTGTCCGCCACCGTCCAGCCCTCCGCCGCGCCGGCGAGGATGAGCCGCAGGCGCGGGTAGGTCTTCCTGAGCGCGAGCACGTTCACGATGTCGCTGGCGCGGTTGACGCTGACGACCGCCGGAACCTCGCCGCCGACGACCTTCGCGAGCGCTGAGGCATCGGCCCTCTTGAGGAGCGAGCCGCGGTCGCGGCCGAAGCCGTAGCCCGCCGGATTGCGCGCGTAGGCCGCGGCCTCGGCGAACGCGTCGGCAAGCCGCGCGAACAAGGCGCCGCGCGAGCCGCCCGCGAGGCGCGCGCCGTCCTCGCCCATCACGATGTACTGGAACGCCTGCGGCCGCGTGACGGGCGCGCCGTCGCCGAGCGACAGCACGAGGCCCTGCCCGCCGAAGATGTCGTTTCCCGCCTCCGGCATCACGGCGGCGCGCGTCACGCCCTCGATGCGCGTCACGGCGATGGCGGTGGTGAGCGGGTTGACGGCGGGCGCGATGTCGATCGCCGCCGCGTAGGGCGCGGCCGAGGCGCGGGCGTCGTTGGTGCCCGAGACGGCATCGACCTCGACGATGCCGACGCGCGAATAGCCCGCGAACAGCCCCGGCGTCACCCAGCCGCCCGCCGCATCGACGACGCGCGCGTCCGCCGGGACGGCGACGTTCGCGCCCACGGCGGCGATGCGCCCGTCGCGGATGAGGACGGTGCCGTTCTCGATCGGCTCGGTGCGCGCGACGGTGGCGACCTTGCCGTTCACGATGGCGACGGTTTCCGCCGCAGCGGGGCACGCGAGCGTCAGTGC
>JACFNY010000550.1 GCA_019454625.1 Sphingomonadaceae bacterium | reverse complement strand
AATCAAGCCGTTCAAGCTCGACGAGGTCAAGGACGCCCTCAGCGAGGTCGGGGTGCAGGGCATGACCGTGACCGAGGTGAAGGGCTTCGGGCGGACCGGCGGCACGAAGGAGGTCTACCGCGGCTCGGCTTATGTCGTTGATTTCGTCCCGAAGGTGAAGATCGAGATCGTCGTCCCCGACGAGCTCGTCCACGACGTGCTCGACGTCATCGAGAAGAGCGCTAAGACCGGGCGGATCGGTGATGGGAAGATCTTCGTCGGCCCGATCGAAGAGGCCGTGCGCATTCGCACCGGCGAGCGCGGTAAGGAAGCCATCTAGATCAAACGCCGCCAGGTGCTAGCGGCGAGCTGGCGCTCGACGAGCATCTCGTCCAGGGCCACGCGGGAGACCTCGGGCGCATCACGCAAGCCGGGCGTGGCTCGGATACGTACGGATCAGCCGGGCGCTTGGCGCGCCCCAGGAAGCAAGGAAGCCATGAAGGCGAAGGAAGTCATCGAGCTCGCGCGCAGTAACGACGTAAAATTCGTCGATCTAAAATTCATCGATTTCCCAGGAGTCTGGCAGCACACGACCTTGCCCGTCTGGAGACTCGACGAAGCCTTGTTCGAGGACGGCATCCAGTTCGACGGCTCATCGGTGCGCGGCTGGCAGCCGATCAACGCGTCCGACATGACGATGATCCCGGACCCGGAGACAGCGAAGCTCGATCCGTTCTTCGCGCACCCGACGCTGTCGCTCGTGTGCAGCGTCTACGACCCGATCACCAAGCAGCCGTACTCGCGCGACCCGCGCCACATCGCGAGGAAGGCCGAGGCATATCTCCGCCAGACGGGGATCGCCGACACGTCGTTCATGGGGCCGGAGGCGGAGTTCTTCGTCTTCGACGACGTCCGCTTCGACCACTCGAAACCGAACGAGGGCTACTACTACCTCGACAGCGCCGAGGGCGCCTGGAACTCGGGACGCGAGGAGAAGCCCAACCTCGGCTACAAGACGCGCCACAAGGAGGGGTATTTCCCAGTCCCGCCGACCGACACGCTCGCGGACATCCGCATGGACATGATGCTCACGCTGGAAGCGACGGGCGTGGAGGTCGAGATCGGCCACCACGAGGTCGCGACCGGCGGCCAGTGCGAGATCGGCATCAAGTTCGGCCGCCTGCTGCCGTGCGCCGACCAGCTCATGTGGTTCAAGTACGTCGTC
>JACFNY010000549.1 GCA_019454625.1 Sphingomonadaceae bacterium | reverse complement strand
AGAAGAGCAGCGCCCCGCCGATATACAGAACGATGCGCAGCAGCCAGTTCAAGGTGCCCAGCAGATAGCCCATCGAGGCCCCTGTGATCGCGATGACCGCGAGCGACGTGAACATCGTGTCGTAGACGATCTTGAACAGGCTGCCCTCCATCAAGACCCCGGTGCGGTAGATGAAGAGGAAGGGGATCAGGTAAAGCGCGATCGCCATCACGCAGGCATGGCCCGCCACACGCCAGAAACTCTCCTTGGCGATCGAGGCTGCGGCGAACACGCTTGCGCAAACGGGGGGCGTGATCGCCGACATGATCGCAAAGTAGAAGATGAACATGTGCGCGTTGAGCGGAGCCACGCCCAGGCTGGTGAGGATCGGCGCCGCGACCGCGGAAGCCAGGATATACGAGGCTGTTGTGGGAACGTCCATGCCGAGCAGGATCGCAAGCACAGCGGTCAGGACCAGCACGAGCACGAGGCTCTCGCCCGAAAAGGACAGAATCAGGCTCGACACCTTCACACCGGCGCCCGTCGCGGTCAGCACCTTGACCACGATCGCCGCGCAGGCCAGCAACACGGCTATCATGGCAATCGCCTTGCCGCCATCATAAAGACCTTCAACGATTTCTCGCAGCAGCGTCCGGTAGATGGCTCCAAGCTCATGAATGCGACCGTCCAGGATACATCTCAGCGTCCTGAGGACGAACAGCGTGACAATCAGCGTTAGCACTGCGACTGCGCCGGCAAAGGTCGGCGTATAGCCGACCGAAAGCATGCCGATCAGGCCGAAGACGGGCAGGTACATCGGCAGCGCCTGAAACGGGTCGGCCAGTTCCCGCCAGTTCGGCAATTCACTCTTGTCGAGCGGACGAATGCCGAGGCGACGCGCCCGCATGCCCACGCTGAACCAGATCACCATGAAGTAGAGAAGTGCCGGTATGATGGCCGCCACCATCACGGTGGCGTAGGGAACATTCAGAATCTCCGCCATGATGAAGGCGCCGGCGCCCATGACGGGTGGCATGATCTGGCCGCCGGCCGAGGATACCGCTTCGACAGCTGCCGCATAGCTGTTGCTGTAGCCGGAACGTCGCATTGCGGGAATGGTGACGGGTCCCATCGCCATGACGTTGGCCACGGCCGATCCCGTGACCGTGCCGAACAGCGCCGAGGAGACGGTGCAGACCTTGGCTTGACCGCCATAGGTGCGACCA
>JACFNY010000548.1 GCA_019454625.1 Sphingomonadaceae bacterium | reverse complement strand
CCACGACCTTCGCGCGGGCGCCGGGGCCGTGCTCTCCCCCGCCGACTACGGCCCCGGTCAGGCGCTGGCCGCGCGGCTGCGGGCGGCGGGATCGGAAGGTGTCGTCTATCCGAGCGTGCGGCGCGCAGGGGGCACCTGCGTGGGGCTGTTCTACCCGGACCGCACGTCATCGCCCGTGCAGGGGCGGCATCTCGACTATCATTGGGACGGCGCGCGCATCGACATGGTCCGCGATGCGGGCAGCGGGCAGGTGTACCGGATCGTTTAGAGACTGATTCAGGGTTCAGGCTGATTCAGCCTGAACCGATCGCGGTCTAGGCCGCTCAGGCGGCCTCCTCCTTCGCGGCCTCGGCCCGCGCGGCGAACCGGTCGGCAAGCGATTCATGGATCCTGCGCACGGACGGAGCATCGGCGCGCGCCGCCATCTCGCGGCACTCGCTCTCACGCCGCAGGAAGTATTCGCGCGTTTCTCTGGCCGACATGATGATCCTCCTGCTGCCGCGACAAGAGCCATGGGGTCCGGGCGAACCGGAAACGAGTCGCCGGTACGGCTTTTCTATAACACGACATACGGCCTGTACCGAATCGGGACAGGTACGAAGGGTTGCAGTGCGCCCCGCAACGCAGGATGCTTGCCGCCTGACGACAGGAGACTCGGATGAAACAGCGCACGCTCGGCGCCAGCGGCCTTTCGGTCGCCCCCGTCATGCTCGGCGGCAACGTCTTCGGCTGGACTGCCGATGAGAAGACGAGCTTCGCCGTGCTCGACGCCTTCGCCGAGAGCGGCGGCAATTTCATCGACACGGCGGACGTCTATTCGGCATGGGCGCCCGGCAACAGTGGCGGCGAATCCGAGACGATCATCGGCAAGTGGCTGAAGGCGAGCGGCAGGCGTGATCGCACGGTGATCGCGACCAAGGTCGGGCTGCTGGACGGCGAAGGCGGCAAGGGCCTGAAAGCGTCCCGAATCGCAGCGGCGTGCGAGGTCTCCCTGACACGCCTGCAAGCCGATGTGATCGACGTTTACTTCGCGCACAGGGACGACCCCGACACGCCGCTCGAGGAAACGCTGGGCGCTTTGGACGCGCTGGTGAAGGCGGGCCGCGTGCGCGCCATCGGCGCCTCCAACTACAGCCCGGCCCGGCTCGCCGAGGCGCTCGCAGTCAGCGACCGCAACGGCTGGGCGCGCTTCACCGTGCTGCAAC
>JACFNY010000053.1 GCA_019454625.1 Sphingomonadaceae bacterium | reverse complement strand
GACCTCATCGAATCCATCGAGGTGAAGAAGTCGCTGACGCCGGACATGGACGGCGACACCATCGGCGCCTCGATCGAGATCAACACGACGAGCGCGTTCGCGCGCAAGAAGGACCTGCTGAAGCTGAGCGCGGAAGGCAGCTACAACGATCTCACCGATCACCTCTCGCCCAAGGGCTCGCTCGATTTCTCGGCGAAGCTCGGCGACAATGTCGGCGTCGCGGGCGGCATCTCCTACTACCGGCGCACGTTCGCGACCGACAACATGGAGATGGACGGCTGGGACGAAGACGACGGCATCGTCTATGCCGACACGCTCGAATACCGCGATTACGACGTGGAGCGTGAACGCATCAGCGCTTCGCTCTCGTTCGACTTCAAGGCGGGCGAAAGCACCACACTTTACGTGCGCGGCCTTTACAGCCAGTTCGACGACCACGAATACCGCCGCCGCCTGATCTTCGAGATGGACGAATCCCCCTCGTCCGGCACGGGCACCACGGCGGAGTTCCTGTCTGACGACGGCGAGATCAGCGTGCAGCGCGATCTCAAGGACCGCTTCGAATCGCAGAAGATCCGTTCGCTGACGCTCGGCGGCGAGACCGAGACGGGGCCGTGGAAGCTCGTCTATTCGGGAAGCTGGGCGAAATCGAGCGAGCGCGAGAAGGGTTCGATCGACCCGGTGGTGTTCGAACGCCAGTTCGAGGACGAAGGTGAGTTCGGCGTCACTTTCGATTACAGCAGGCCGAAGCTCACCGGCTACACGATCACCGCCGGAAACGACCTGTTCCTCAATCCGTCCGAATATGAGTTCGACAAACTCGAGCGCACCACGCTCAGCAACTCGCAGGACGAGGAATGGACGCTGAAAGCGGACGTGTCACGTGTCTTCGCGATGGGTGGCGGCGAGTTCACCGTGCAGGGCGGCGTCAAGTCGCGCTGGCGCGAGAAGTTCTACAATGGCCAGTTCGACATTTACGACGGCTTCGACGGTGACCTGACGCTCGCCGACGTTCTCGGCGCGCAGGACTACGGCCTTGCCGTCATTGATCCGGTGCCGGCGAAGAAATCCTTCCGCAAGTTCTTCAATGCCAACCGGGACGCGTTCGAACTCGATCCGTTCGATACTGCGCAGGCGTCTGCCGAGGAGGATTACAGCGTCGACGAGGACATCCTCGCGGCCTACCTGCTCGGCCGCTGGGACAGCAGCACGCTCAGGGTCATCGGCGGCGTGCGCATGGAGCGCACGAAGAACCGCATGACCGGAAACGTCGTCACGCTGGTCGAGGAAGGCGGCGAATTCGGCGGTGTCGAGGTAGAGGAAGACACGGTCTTCGTCACGCCGCAGAGCTTCAGCCGCAGCTACACGGACTGGCTGCCGAGCCTCACCGTGCGCTACGAGCCGGTGCCGAACCTCGTGCTCCGCGCGGCAGGCTACAAGAACCTCATGCGCCCCAAATTGTCGAGCCTCGCGCCGCGCGCGGTCATCGAGGACAACGAGGGCGAATTCGGCAACCCCGATCTCAAGCCCTACCGGGCGTGGAATGCCGATCTTTCGGTTGAATATTATTTCGGCCGCAACGCTGCCGTCTCCGCGGGCGTCTTCTACAAGGACGTGAAGAACTACATCATCGAATACACGGTCGACGGCGGCGACACGGGCATTCCCTACAACGGCCAGCTGCTCGACGAAGCCACCACATGGATCAACGGCGACACCGCCAAGATTCGCGGCTTCGAATTCAGCTACAATCAGGCGTTCGATTTCCTGCCCGCACCGTTCGACGGCCTGCTCGCGCAGTTCAACTACACCTACACGGACGCCAAGGGCCGGGTGGCGACGGACGGCGATCTCGGCGATCTGCGCAGGGTCGGCCTGCCCGCGTCGGCGAAGCACACGTTCAACGCCGTGCTCGGCTACGAGAAGGGTCCGATCAGCCTGCGCGTCGCGGGCGCCTATCGCAGCAAGTATCTCGACGAGTTGAACGACGAGGTCGACCAGGATCGCTATGTCGCCAGCCACTTCCAGCTCGACCTCAGCGCCAAGTACAAGGTCACCGAGAACATCCAGATCTTCGGCGAATGGGTGAACGTTACCGACGAGCCTTACTATGCCTACCAGAACTTCGGCGGTTCACGGCGTTTGCTGCAGTACGAGGAGTATAGCTGGACGGCGAAGTTCGGCGTGAAAGCCACGTTCTGATGCTGCGCCTTGCTGCGCTCCTGCTCGCGGCGACGACGCCCGCCGCCTGGCAAGCGGTTCCGATTCCCCGTTCGCCCGGCCTCCCCTACGCGGCGAAGACCCTGCCCGACCGCATCGTGCTGACCGCTGGTGCGGATTCCTCCCGCGAGATGGCGGTCGCGTTCCGCACCGATACGGCGCAGGCCACGGCGGAGGCGGAGATCGCCCCCGCGAGCGACGGACCGTCGCTCGGTGCCCGCACCGTCAGGGTCGTGGGCAGCAGTTCGGAAATCGAGAATGAGAACGGTGCGGCGCGCTACCATCAGGTGCGTTTCACCGGTCTCGAACCGGGGCGGGCCTACGTCTACCGCGTGAAGGGCAGTGAAGGGTGGAGCGAATGGCTGCAATTTCGCACCGCGAGCGCGGAGGCTCAGCCGTTCCGCTTCCTCTATTTCGGCGATACGCAGAACAATATCCTCAGCATCGCCTCGCGCGTCATCCGACAGGCGTTCCATGCGACCGCGAGCCCGGCGCTCGTCGTCCACGCCGGCGATCTCGTCGCGCAGCGCGACAATCTCGCGCATGACGACGAGTGGGGGGAATGGACGCAGGCGGGCGGCTATAATTACAGCATCGTCCCGCAGCTCCCGGCGACTGGCAATCACGAATATGTCGATAACGAACTGCCGGATGGTACCGAACAGTACGTGCTCGGGCCCCATTGGCCGCATCAGTTCGTGCTGCCCGCGAACGGTGCCGATGCCGCGAAGGCGACGACGTACTTCGTCGATTATCAGGGTGTGCGCTTCATCATCCTCGACGGTACCGCCGCGCTCGAACTCGGTGCGCTCGAAGGCCAGACGCGCTGGCTGGATGCGACGCTCGCGGCGAGCAAGGCGCGCTGGAACGTCGTGCTGTTCCACCAGCCGATCTTCACCTGCGCGCGGCCGAACGACACCGCGAAGCTGAAGGCGGCGTGGAAGCCGGTGTTCGAGGCGCGCAAGGTCGATCTCGTCCTCCAGGGCCACGACCATTGCTACAGCCGCCTGACAGCGGAGAGCGGCAAGACCGTCTCCGCGAAGGCGCGCGCCGACGGCAAGGTGCAGGGGCCGGTGTATCTCGTGTCCGTCACGGGCTCCAAGATGTACGGCCTCAACGTCCGCGCAGGTAAGCAGCCCGACCGCGTCGCGGAGGACACCGAACTCTATCAGGTCGTCGACGTGGCGGCGGACAGGCTCCAGTTCCGCACCTATACGGCGAGCGGCCGCCTCTACGACGGCTTCGACCTCATCCGCCATGCGGACGGCAACCGCCTCGTCGAGATTCCCGAGGCCGCCGGCCCCGTGCGCCGCTGCGCGGGACAGACGGGCCCGGACGGCGTACCCTGCACGGCAAACGCCAAGGACTGATCATGAAGACATGTCTCGTCGCCCTCCCGCTCGTCCTGCTCGCCGCCTGCGCCGTGCAGGAGGCCGACCTGCCGCAGGGCACCGCCGCGCGCGGCGATCCGGCGAAGGCGGTGCCGGCTGCGGTGGAGACGGTCGTCGCCACCGATCCCGCCGTCGATGCCGACGATCCCGCGCTCTGGGCCGATCCGCGCGATCCGTCGCGCGCCGTGCTCTTCGGTACGGACAAGAGCGATGGCCTTTATGTTCACGATATAGACGGCGAGGTCCGACAGTTCCTTCCGGACGGCCCGCTCAACAACGTCGACCTCCGCACCGGCTTCACGGTGGAGGGCAAGGACTATGTCCTCGTCACCGCGACCGAACGTGAGAACTTCACGCTTATCGCGTACCTCTTCGATCCGGACACGCTGGAGACGCGGCGCTACGGCGTGCTGCCGCTCGATATGGGCGAACCCTACGGCTATTGCATGGGCAAGCTCGGCGGCGATTTCTACCTGATCCCCAACAACAAGGCGGGCGAGATCCGCGCGCTGCGCCTCGCGAACGGCGCACCGCTTTCCGAGGCGCAGCACGCCTACAGCTTCAAGGTCGGCAGCCAGCCCGAGGGCTGCGTCGTTGATGACGAGACCGGCCGGCTTTATCTGGGCGAGGAGGACGTCGCGATCTGGCGCTTCGACCTGAAGCCGGGCGCGCCCGACGCAGTGGCCGGGGGCATCAAGGTCGCGGCCGTGGACGGCGAGCGCCTCACCGCCGATGTCGAGGGCATCTCGATCCTGCGCGACCGCGGCGCAAAATACCTGATCGCCTCCAGCCAGGGCGACGCCACCTACCCCGTCTGGCGGATCGACGGCGACAGCTACACCTACAAGGGCCGCTTCGCCGTGGAAGGCGGCACGATCGACAACGTGACCGGCACCGACGGCCTCGACGCGTGGAGCGGGCCGATCGGCCCCTTCCCCGAAGGCGCCGTCGCGATGCACGACACCGACGACGGCGGCGGACAGCAGAACTTCAAGATCGTCGACTGGCGCGAGGTGCGCCGCGCGCTGTCGCTGCCCTGATCGCAACCGTCTGCCGCAAGGCTGCGTGCGCCTGTCGCGATGGCCCTTGCATCCATTTCGCTTGCGGTGCGTTCGCGGCAACGCAATGAAAACACGGATGAACCCCGATCGAAACGCACGCTGGTCGCGGCGCGAAGCAATGGCAGGTCTCGCCGCGCTCGGCCTGCTGCCCACGCTGCCTGCGCTCGCCGCGCCCCGCCTCGGCCGTGCCGAAACCTTCTCGTGGGAGGGGCTGAAACGGCAGGCGATGGCGCTGTCCGGGCGGCCGTTCGTGCCGCTTGCCCGCGTCGAGGCCGCCGCCGCTGTCGACTACGATGCGCTGAACGCCGTCCGCTACCGCGATTCCGCCGCACTCTGGTCGGACCGGCCGGGGCAATCGGTGCGCCTGTTCCCGCTCGGGAAATATGCGCGCGAGCCGATCGCGATCCACGTCGTGGAGCGCGGCCGTGCGCGGCCGCTGCTCTATTCGCCCGATCTCTACGAGATGCCGGAGGACAGCCCGGCGCGCGCACTGACGGCGGAGAACGGCGGCTTCGCGGGCTTCCGCGTGATGAATCCCGGCGACGTCGGCGACTGGCTCGCCTTTCAGGGCGCGTCCTATTTCCGCACCGCGGGGCCGCTTCACCAATACGGTCTCTCCGCGCGCGGCCTCGCCATCGACACCGGGCTTTCGACGCCCGAGGAATTCCCGGTGTTCCGCGCCTTCTGGCTGGAGCCGGGCGAGGACGCCTTTACCGTCTACGCGCTTCTCGACGGGCCGCGCGTCGCGGGCGCCTACCGCTTCGTGAACCGCGTCCTCGAGGACGAGATGGTGCAGGAGGTGACGCTTTCCATTCGCCTTCGCGCCGACGTAGAACGCCTCGGCTTCGCGCCGATGACGAGCATGTACTGGTACGGCGAGACCGAGCCCGGTCCGCGCCGCGACTGGCGGCCGGAAATCCACGATTCCGATGGGCTCTTGATTACCAACGGCGCGGGCGAGCGGCTGTGGCGTCCGCTCGTCAACCCGCCCCGCACGGCGCTGAGCGCCTTCCTCGACCGCAATCCGCGCGGCTTCGGCCTCATGCAGCGCGACCGGAATTACGACAATTACGAGGACGACGGCGTCTTCTACCACAAGCGCCCGTCGCTGTGGGCCGAGCCGGTCGGCGACTGGGGCGAGGGCACCGTCGATCTGGTCGAGATTCCCACACAGGGCGAGACGGACGACAATATCGTCGCCTTCTGGCAGCCGAAGGCCCCGGCGCGCGCGGGCGCGTGCTACGACATGGCCTATCGCCTGCGCTGGCTTGGCGGCGAGCCGGACGCATCGCCGCTCGCGCGCGTCATCGGCACCTATCGCGGCCTCGGCGGTCGCCCCGGCCATCCCGCGCAGGAGGATGTCGTCAAGCTCGTCGTCGATTTCGAAGGCGAAGGGCTGAAAGGCCGCGCGCACGGCGATGTCACGGCCGACGTTTTGGTCACGAACGGCGAGATCCTGATGCAGGCCGCCTATCCGGTCGCCGAGCGCCCGACTCGCTGGCGGCTGATGATCGACGTCGCGCCTCGAAACGGTGCCGCAACAGACCTCCGGGGGGCGCTCGTCTGCTGCGGCGCACAACTCACCGAAACGTGGCTATATCAAATACCTGCAATGGGGAACTGATCGGCGCGGCGGGCATTTGCTGACGGGCCGGCCGACGCTGCTGAGACGGCGAGCCGGGAATGAAACCAGGGTCGAATTGCACGTATGCGACATGAAGTTCTGCTGGCCGGGGGCGCGTCCGGTGGCTACGACGCGGTCTCCTTCGAAATCCTCCATCGGCGCACGGACAGCCTTCCGCCCGAGGCGCCGCTTGCCATGCCGCTGCAGGACTGGCGCGCGTGTGCGCCTGCGCCGCTGCGCTCCGAAACCGCGCCGCGCGGCATTGCACTGCGCCGTTTCCTGCTGATCTTCGCGACGCTGCTCATCGCGCTTGCGGGCGGCGCCGAAATGGCGCGCGCCGCCGCGCCGGGCGGCTTCGCGTTCGGCGAGCTGCTGCTCATCGCGCTGTTCGTGCCGCTTTTCGCGTGGATCGGCTTCGGCTTCCTCACCGCGCTCGCCGGATTCATCCGCCTGCTTCGCAAGGCGCGCGATTTCGATCTCGTCGACGAGGCCGTGCCGGAGGGACGCACCGCCGTCCTCGTGCCCGTCTACAACGAGAACGTCGCCGCCGTGTTCGGCCGCATCCGCGCGATGGCCTGCTCGCTCGCGCGCGAGGGCCGCGCGCGCGATTTCGACATCTTCGTGCTCAGCGATTCCAGCCCCGAGAACGGCCGCGCGGAGTACGCCGCCTTCCTGTCGCTCAGGCCCACGCTCGCCCCCCGTCTCTTCTATCGCCGCCGCGAGAAGAACACCGAGCGCAAGCCCGGCAACATCGCCGACTGGGTGCGCCGCTTCGGCGGCGCCTACGACTACATGCTCGTGCTCGACGCCGACAGCCTGATGGACGGCCGCACGATGGCGCGCATGGCCGCCACGATGGACCGGAACCCCGGCGTCGGCCTCATCCAGACGGTGCCGGACGTCATCGAGGCCCGCACGCTCTTCGCGCGCTGGCAGCAGTTCTCCGGCCGCCTCTACGGGCCGGTGGCGACGGCGGGCATGATCTGGTGGTCGGGCAGCGAGGCGACCTTCTGGGGCCACAACGCGATTCTGCGCACGCGCGCCTTCGCCGAAAGCTGCGGCCTTGCCGCGCTTCCCGGCGCCGCGCCCTTCGGCGGCGCGATCCTGAGCCACGACATGGTGGAGGCGGCGCTGCTCCGCCGCCGCGGCTGGGCGGTACACATGGTTGCCGCGCCGGGCAGCACGGAGGAGTTCCCGCCCAGCATCGTCGATTTCGCGAAGCGTGACCGGCGCTGGTGCCAGGGCAATCTCCAGCATCTGCGCATCCTCGGCAGCGCGGGGTTCCACTGGGTGAACCGGCTCCAGCTGCTGATGGGCGGCTCCGCCTACCTCACCTCGCCCTTGTGGCTGCTGCTCATCGTCGCGGGCGTCGTGCACCACGTCACGCTCGGCGCGGGAGGCGGCGCCGCGCCCTCGCCGTGGCTGCTCGGCATCACGCTCGCGCTGCTGTTCGGTCCGAAGCTGCTCGGGCTCGCCTGGACGCTGGTGGACCGCCGCCGACGCGCCGCGCTCGGCGGGCCGGCGCGGATCGCGGCGGGCATCCTCGTCGACGTGCCGCTCTCGGCGCTCGTCGCGCCCCTGATGATGCTCACGCAGACGCTGAACCTCGCCGACATCCTGATGGGCCGCAGCAGCGGCTGGTCGCCGCAGCGCCGCGAGACGGACGGCATCGCGCCCGGCGAGGCGCTGCGCCACTATCGTCCGCACCTGCTGCTCGGCGCCGCGATGCTGGCGTTCGCGGCGCTCGGCGCGGGATCGTCGCTGTGGCTGCTGCCGGTGGCCGCCGGTCTCGTGCTCGGTCCGTGGATCGAGATGGCGACGGCGCGGCAATCCGCGCTGCCGGGCCTGTTCGGTGTCGCGGACAGGCCGGTGCTTGCTGTAGCGGCCGAGGCCGCTAGCGAGCCTGTTCCGTTCCGCGCTCCGCCATCGGCCTTGGCCGTGTGACCACGAAGAGCGCCGAGGCGATCAGCCCGGCGGCGGCCAGTCCGCGCCATAGCGGCGCGGGGTTCCCCGTCAGGTGGAAGACGGCGTAGCCGACGGCCATGCCGGTGCACGCCGCGATCTTCGCGCGCGTGCCGATCGCGCCTTCGCGCCGCCATGCGATCACCGGCGGCCCAAGCCTCGGGTGGGCGAGGATCTTCGCCTCCAGCCGCGCCGACGACCGCCCGAAGCAATAGGCGGCGATGATGATGAAGATGGTCGTGGGAAGCAGCGGCAGGAACGCCCCGATGATGCCGAGCGCCAGCGATACGAAGCCGAGCGCAAGGTAAAGGTGGCGAGTCATGCCCCGGTTATGGCCGTCCGCGCTGCTGCCGTCGATACGCTATCGACACTCATTCGCGCTCAGGCGCCGCCCGAGGGCTTGACGCGGCGCACGCATTCATGATTTAGTCTGTTCGCTAACAGACGAACAGGAGATTCGTGAACGAGGTTTTCGACGCGCTGGCGCATCCGATCCGCAGGCAGGTGCTCGAGATGCTGAAGACGGGCGGCAAGTCCGCCGGGGAGCTTGCCGATGCGTTTCCCGTGTCGAAGCCCACGATGTCCGCGCACTTCGCGAAGCTGAAATCGGCGGGCCTCATTCAGGGCGAAAGTCGCGGCGGCGGCATCGTCTACACGCTCAACCTGTCGGCGGTGGAGGAGGTCGTGATGGCCTTCATGGGCCGGCTCGGTGTCGGGGAAGCAGGGAGAGGAACGGTGGAATGCGCGCGCACGCACTGATCGTCATGTCGTGGGTCACGGTGGCGTTCCTGGCCGCGATCGCGACGATCGCGCTCGCGCTGCTGCCGGAAGGCACGCGGCTTCCCGTGCACTGGAACCTTGCCGGAGAGGCGGACCGCCATGCCGGCGCCGCCTTCGCGCTGTTCGCGCCCGTGGCGATGTGCGCCGGGCTGTCGCTGGTTTTCGCGGTCCTGCCG
The DNA here is from genome assembly GCA_019454625.1 of Sphingomonadaceae bacterium. Lineage (GTDB taxonomy): Bacteria > Pseudomonadota > Alphaproteobacteria > Sphingomonadales > Sphingomonadaceae > Sphingosinicella. The sequence continues at coordinate 703 of JACFNY010000053.1, read as the reverse complement.
CGCATCGAGCCGCTTCAGAACCGCATGGAGGGCAGCGCGGCGCTGTACCGCGTGACGTGGATCTGCCTGCTGGCCGTCATGGTCATGGTCCAGCTTCTGGTCGCGGCCCCCGCTTTCGGCTGGGCGATTCCGATGACGCTGCCGTTCGTGGCCGTCGGCCTGCTGCTCATCGTCATCGGCAACGTGCTGCCGAAATCGCGTCCCGGCTTCTTCGTCGGCATCCGCACGCCGTGGGCGCTGCTCGATACCGACAACTGGATCGCCACGCATCGTCTCGGCGCATGGACCATGATGGCGGGCGGCGCGGCGCTGCTGCTCGTCGGCCTGCTCCCGCTCACGCCCGCCGCGCGCGGTGCGCTCGTTGTCGGCGCCCTCCTCGTCAGCACCGTCCCGCCCGTCTTCTACTCCTGGCTGCTCTGGCACCGCCGCACGGGGCGCTGACACTGGTGTTCCGAGCCGCTTGACTCTCCGGCTGCGGACGGATGCGGCGGCACGCGTGCCGCGCGTCCCTCTGCCTTCCCCTTATGCCGCTGCGCCGAACCGTTTCGCGTACCGCGCCGCGATGGCGTCCACCGGCATCATCATGAACACGTCCACGGTGTTGAACTGCCGGTCGATGAAGGCGCCGCTGCCCACCATCGCACCGACGCGCAGGTAGCCCTTGATGAGCGCGGGGGGCTCGACGTGCAGGCTGTCGTCCAGC
>JACFNY010000052.1 GCA_019454625.1 Sphingomonadaceae bacterium | reverse complement strand
GACGAGGCGGCGGGCGTCGTTTATTTCACGGCGGGCGGCAGGGAGGAGGGGCGCAATCCCTATTATCGCCATCTGTACCGCGTCGATCTTGACGGAAGCGGCCTGAAGCTGCTGACGCCGGAGAACGCGGACCACGCCTATACCAACTTTCCGGCGCGGGGCCTCAACGGGCATTATGATACGCCGGTGCGCCGCTTCTCGCCCGGCGGGCGCTATTTCGTCGATACCTACTCGACCGTGTCGGAACCGCCGCGCACGGTCGTGCGCTCGTCAGAGGGCACGCTCATCGCCGATCTCGTCGATGCGGATGCAGGCGCGCTGTTCGAGGCCGGGTGGTCGCCGCCGGAGCGGTTCGTCGCGAAAAGCGCCGACGGCGCGCACGACATCCACGGCGTTCTCCTGAAGCCGACGACCTTCGACAAGCGCAGGCGCTATCCGGTGATCGAGCAGATCTATGCCGGGCCGCAGGTCTCGTTCGCGCCGCAGGGGTTCACGGACGCGTTCGGCGCGCGTGCCGCGTGGATGCAGGCGCTCGCGGAACTGGGGTTCGTCATCGTCATTCAGGACGGGCGCGGCACGCCGCGGCGATCGCGGGCCTTCCACATGGCGCCGATGAAGGACGAGGATTCGTTCGCGCTCGCCGATCATGTCGCCGGGATCAGGTCCGCTGCGCGGACCCGGCCCTACATGGATCTGGAGCGCGTCGGCATCACCGGCATTTCATTCGGCGGCTATGCTTCGGCACGTGCCATCCTGTTGTTTCCGGATTTCTACAAGGCGGCCGTCTCGATCGCGGGCCCGCACGACTATCGCACGATGATCTCGTCGATCTCGGTCGAGCGATTCTTCGGTGTTCCGGGCAAGGCCGGGGCCGATGCCTATTCCCGGGTCGACAATCTGCACCTCGCGGATCGTCTTCAGGGCAGGCTGATGCTGGTCGCCGGCGAGATCGACCAGAACGTGCCCTTCAACCAGACCGTCGCGCTGTCGGACGCGCTGATCCGGGCCGGCAAGGAGTTCGATCTCGTGTACGTTCCGAACGCGGCCCACGACGTCGGGTATCACCCCTATGTCGCACGCCGGCTCGCGGGATTCTTCGTCCGGCATTTGAAGCACGAGGAGCCGCCGATGCCGTTCGCGCAAAGGGCGGAGCAGGTTTTGCGGGAGACTGAGTGATGACGTCTGAAATGAACCGTCGCGGACTGATAAAATTCGCCGGAGGAAGCCTTCTTGCCGCTGCAACGGGTACGGCTGCGGCCGGTTCCGCCGCTGCCGGTACGGTCGAGGCGGAGGCGGAGGCGGCGCCGATCGGACCGATTGTCGTCGACGGGTGCAGCCCGGCCGCGCCGACGCCCGGGTATCTCGCCTTGCTCCGCAAGGGCGGGGTCGATTGCTGGAACGTCAGTATGCTGCCGACGCTTCTCCAGATGTCGCAGCTGCTCGAGTTCGCGGCACAAAATTCAAAGGATGTGGAGATCGCGAAAACCGCCGCCGACATCCGCCGCATCAAGCAGGAAGGCAGGATCTCCCTCACGATCGGCTGGCAGGAGGCCGATCTCTTCGTGATGAAAGGCGAAAGCGACTGGTGGTCGAAGCCGCCGAAGACGACGATGCGGCTTTTCTACGAGCTCGGCCTTCGCGTCGCCGGCCTCATCTACAACCTGACCAATGCCTTTGCCGGCGGCTGCCTTGACCCGCACGTCGGCCTCACCAAGGCGGGGCGGGAAATCGTCGCGCAAATGCAGTCGCTGGGTATCCTCGTGGATGTCGGCGGCCATACGGGGGAACGCTCCAGTCTCGACATCATCGCGATGGCGGAGCGACCTGTCGTTTGCACGCATTCGAATGTCGCGGCGCTCAACGCAAATCCGCGCAACACATCCGACCGCGTGATCGAGGGGATCGCCGGAACCGGCGGCCTTTTCGGCGTCAGCGCCATCGACCCGTTCATGAGCTGGGGCCGCGACGACGTCGGCAAGCGCAAGGAGCCGAAACGGCGCGCCGACGTGAAGCGCTACGTGGATGAACTCGATTATCTGAAAAGGCTCGTCGGGGTCGATCACATCGGCATCGGCGGCGACTTCACGACGGGCGCGACGTCCGTCATCCATCCTGACGAGTCCTTCGCGTTCCCGCCGGAGATGACCTATGTCCAGGACCCGATCCAGTATGCGCAGGGCTTCGAGGACATTTCGAAGCTGCCGGCGGTTCGCGCCGAGATGGTTCGCCGGGGGTGGAGCAAGGAAGAGATCGACAAGGTGATGGGCGAAAACTGGATGCGGGTTTATGCGGCGAGCATCGGCGGCTGATGACGTCGGAACGGCAACAGGTCACCAAACCGCCGAGCATTATGGCCTGCTTGCGGTTTGCGTGCTAGCTTCGGACCTTCCGGACACCTCCGGGAGCCGTTTTTTGGGATTGGCCGATGTCTGGTCTGCTGCGCGCTTTCCTGGAATGTGAAACGTCGCTCCGACGGGTGGCGGCGCGCTATCGCCGCCGCGGCGACGACGTGGAGGATCTTGTTCAGGAGGCCTTCCTGCGTGCCTACGCGGCCAGCGAAAAGCAGGACATCCGGAACCCGAGGGCCTTTCTCGTTCGGGTGACGAAAAACCTCGCCATCAGCGAGGCGGCGCGCAAGGCGCACAGCGCGACGGAATCGTTCGAGGATTCCGGGCGGTCGGACGTCTTTGCGGATGAGCGGCATGGGACTGTCGAGGATCAGGTCGACGGTCGGCGAAAGCTGTTCGTCCTGTCCCAGGCGATCGCCAGCCTGAAACCGGAGCTGCGTCAGGCGCTGCTGATGTGCAAGGTCGAAAAGCTGAAGTTCAAGCAGATCGCGGCGAGGCTTGATGTTTCGCTTAGCACGGTCGAAAAACGCGTCGCCGCGGCATTGACGGCCTGCAACGCCTATTTGCGGGATCAGGGCTATGACCCGACCGAGTTCGGAGCTCCCCGCGCGGCGAAGCCACAGACAGGAACGGTGCTCAGAATGGCTGCCCGGGCCGACGCCGAAATGGAAGCGCGCAAGATCAATGACTGAGCCGGACAACATCTACCTTCTTCCCGACATGAAGAAGAGCGAGGCGGAAGCCGCCGAATGGGTTGCGCGTCTGGAGGGCGGCGAGATGACGCCCGCCGAACATGCGGCGCTTGCGCGCTGGCAGGCGGAAAGCGATCATAATCGGGATGCCTTTGAACGCTACACGCGCCTGTGGGACGGCCTCGACGCCCTCGAGGGGCTGAACGACTACGCGTCTCGGGATATGTATGCCGCCCCGCCATTCCGTCAGCGCGTGCGTGCCGCGCTGCCTCTTCTTGCCGCAATGCTGATCGCCGTCGTCGCGATCGGCGCATTTGCCGGCCGCCAGCTTCTGGACTGGGGATCATCCGGCTTCGAAGCGCAGCCTTCGGCCTTTGCGGCAAACTACAGGACGGAGGTGGGCGGGCATGAAATCGTGAACCTGCCCGACGGCTCGCGGGTGACGCTCAATACGGATAGCCGGATCGCCGCCGCCTTCACCGCGACGGAGCGGCGCATCACGCTGTTGCAGGGCGAAGCGTTTTTCGAAGTCGCGCCGGACAAATCCAAACCGTTTTCGGTGTATGCGGGCAACGGCGTCGTGAAAGCGGTCGGCACGGCTTTTTCGGTTCGCCTCAAGGCGGACAAGCTGGATGTCATGGTTTCGGAAGGGCGCGTCGCCCTGTCACTGGCATCGCCGCCGGCCAATGTGCGCATCAAGAAGGCGCCGGGCGCCACCGTCATGGAATTGACGGCCGGCCAGAGCGGGCTCTTCTCTTCCGATCAGGTCGAACTGCTGGAGCATGTGACGCCCGCCGAGATTGATCGGAAACTCTCGTGGCGGGAAGGTATGCTTGCCTTCGCCGGCGAGCCGCTTTCGGAAGTCGTTGTCGAGGTCGGCCGCTATTCGGACGTCGATATCGAGATTCGCGGTGACGACCTCCGCGACATTCCCATTGCGGGCTACTTCAAGGCGGGCGAGGTCGAGGGTTTCGTCGAAGCGCTGCACATCATGACGGGTGTCGAAGTGACGGAGGTCGTACCGGGTCATCTGGTCTTGTCCGCACCGAAATGACATTCATCTTTCCGGCGTAGCCAACTATATCCGCTCACCCTGCACGCGGGCTGCCCCGGCGCGCCCGTGGGCCTTGCGCCGAGCGCGGTAGCCGCACGCGGACTTCGCGCATCGACCCGTCCTCGGGGAACGGGACACAATCCTCGTTCCACGGGGCGCCGTCGAGCGTGATTTCGGCGCGGCCGGAGACTGCCCCGTCCGGCGTGTCGACGATGATGCGGAGCGCACCCGTCGGCTTTCTCAGGATCGCTTCGAAGCCGGGCCAGACCGCGGGCAGGCACGGCGCGATCCGCACGCGGCCCTCGACGAGGCGTATCCCCAGAATCTCCTCAACGCCGAGCCGCCACGTCCATCCGGCGGCGCCGGTATACCAGCTCCAGCCCCCGCGCCCGACATGCGGCGGCTCGCCCGCGACATCGCCCGCGACGACATAAGGCTCCAGCCGGTAGCGCAGGGCGTCCTCGCGTGTCGCCGCCCGGTTGATCGGGTTGATCCTATCGAACAGGGCCTTCGCGCCGTCGCCGTTGCCCAGCCGGGCGAACGCCATGCCCAGCCATGCGGCGGCATGGGTATACTGGCCGCCGTTCTCGCGGATGCCTGGCGGATAGGCCTTGATGTATCCCGGATCGCGCGGCGTCCGGTCGAAGGGCGGATCGAGCAGGCGAACGAGCGCGTCGCCCTCGCGGACTAGATGCTCGCGCGCCGAGGCCATCGCCCGCGCCGCGCGATCGGGGTCCGCAGCGCCCGACAGCACGGACCAGGACTGGGCGATCGAATCGATCCGGCATTCGTCGTTCGCGGCGGAGCCCCACGGCCGGCCGTCGTCGTCGAAGGCGCGCAGATACCAGTCGCCGTCCCAGCCCGCACGCTCGACGGCCTCGACAAGAGCCGTGGCGCGCGCCTTCCACAGGTCCGCAAGGTCGGGCCGGTCGAGCCGGTCGCACAGGCGCGTGAAACCGCCGACGGTCGCCGTCAGGAACCAGCCCATCCAGACGCTTTCGCCCCGGCCGTGCGCGCCCACGCGGTTCATGCCGTCGTTCCAGTCGCCGGTCCCGATCAGCGGCAGCCCGTGCGCCCCCAGCCGGTAGGCGCGGTCGAGGGCGCGCTCGCAATGTTCGAACAGCGACCGTTTGTAGTCGGTCGGGTCGAAGTGCGCATAGCGGTCGGCCTCTTTCTCATCGAGCGCGGGGCCTCGCAGGAACGCGACCTCCTCCGACAGGATAGCGGCGTCGCCCGTCGCCTCCACATAGGCGGCGACGGCATAGGGCAGCCACAGCATGTCGTCAGAGCAATGCGTCCTCACGCCGCGCCCGGACGGCGGATGCCACCAATGGAGGACGTCGCCTTCCTCGAACTGATGCGCGGCGGCGGTGAGGATGTGACGGCGCACCAGACCGGGATCGGCGTGGAGGAATGCCAGCACGTCCTGGAGCTGGTCGCGGAAGCCGAAGGCCCCGCCCGCCTGGTAGAAGCCTGCGCGCGCCCGTATCCGCGCACTGGCTGCCTGATAGGGGAGCCAGCGGTTGATCATGAGATCGAACGCCGGGTCGGGCGTCCTCACCGTGACCGCGCCGAGCCGCCGCTCCCAGTCGTCGCGGCATTGCAACCGGGCGCTCTCCGTTCCGGCAGCATCCTGCCAGCGGCGCGCCAGCGCGCGCGCGTGGGCGCGGTCGTCTCCCTGTCCGAGCACGAACACGACCTCCGCCGTCGCGCCCGGCGTGATGTCGAGATGCACCTGCAGGGCGGCGCAGCAATCGGCGCCGGAGGACCGCTGGCGACCGCCGAGATCCCAGTTCAGAAGCGCTTCCGGGCGGCGGGGATCGTCGGCGCTGCCGAGGAAGCCGGATCGCGATGTCGTGAGACTGTGCGGCGGCAGGTTGCTGGTCAGGAAGGCCGTGCGTTCGCGGAAGTCCTCGGTCCAGGGATTGTTCGCGAGCAGCGCATGGATCGAGGGATCGTAGTCGGCCGTGCGCAGCGGCGCCGGTTCGCCGTTCACCGCGCCGAGCAGCCATTCGGCATAATAGGTGGCGGTGATCCGCCGCGCGCGCGGCAGCAGGTTGCGCAGCCGCAACCGGACGATCTTCACCGGGTCGTCCACCGGAACGAAGGCGAGAAGCTCCTGCTCGAGCTCCTCGCTGGTCCTTTCCCAGGTCGTGTGACCGGCGCCGTGCCGCACGCGGCAGGCCGAGTCGCGACCGACGGGCTGCGGCGTCGGCGTCCACATCCGCGCGTTTTCCTCGTCGCGCAGATAGAGGCATTCGGCCGGGGAATCGCGGACCGGGTCGTTGCTCCACGGCGTCAGGCGGTTCTCGCCGCTGTTGACTGCCCAGCTGAAGCCGAGGCCCGCTTCGGTCACGATCGTGCCGAAGATTTCATTCGCCAGCACGTTCGCCCACGGCGCGGGCGTCGTTTCCCCGGCCTCCTGATGGATCACGTAGTCCCCGGTCTCCGCGAACCCGCCGAAGCCGTTGTCGAAGACCAGTTCCTCCGGACGGGAAAGGCCCGGCGCCGGTGCCGGGGCGGACGGTGCGACAACCGGCGAGAAGCGCGGACCGTGGATGCCGGGTGTGTCGTGCCGGAGCTGGTCGCCGGGGGGACCGGTGCCTTCATCGAGCACGATCTGCGCGATGCGTTCGATGAGGAGCGCGCGTCCGGCATCGGAATGGCCGATGCCGACCAGATGGACGCCGCCGTTCAGGCCGAGCTGTTCGTGCGCGCCGGTCTCGCGCAGCACGTCCAGCAACCGCTCGCGCACCGGTTCCAGATAGCCCGCCGTACCCTCGTGGGCGATCACCAGATCGACCGTGACGCCGCGGTTCCGCCAGAGCGTCTTCACGGCGAGGAGGAAGCGCAGCACCGCGCTGCGCTGGCCGTCGCCCGCGCGCAGCAGAAGCACGGGGTGGTCGCCGGAGATGCCGAGCGCCCACAGATCGCCCCTCCATTGCCGGGGATCGAACCCCGACGCGGATGATGCAGGCTCGCCTTGCAGGAGCCGCGACAGCATCTGCTGGGCCAGCGGAACATGGCCCGGCGGCAGCCCGAGCGCGTGCATCTCGCGCGCGGCGGCGCCTTCCGCATCGTTCATCGCCCAGTCGAGCGCGGACAGGGTCGTGTACCGCTCGGCGATTTCCAGCGCCGATGCGCGCGATCCGGCGGCGATCGTCAGGAACGCGATCTCGCGCCGCCCATAGGCGGGAAGCTCCAGCTCCGCGCGCAGGGCGAAGGCGGGATCGAGAGTCCAGCCGCTGCTTCCCGACAGCCTGTGCGCGCGCATCGCGGCGGCGGAACCGGCGTCGCGGTGACGGCCGAGAAAGACGCCGCGATCGGTCTCGGCGCCGAGCGGGACAATATCCTGATCGTCGGCGATGAACCGATGCAGCAGCACTGGCGGACGTTCGGCAGGGTCGCGCGGGCGGCGCGCGAACATCAGGCCGTTCAGACCGGGCAACTGCTCGCTGCCGACGAAGAGCTTGCTGAACGCCGGGTGGCGGGCGGCATCGGACGGCGGCGCGAGCACCACCTCGGCATAGCTGGTGAGATCGACCGTGCGCGGACGGTGGCTTTCGTTCACCAGCGTTATCCGGCGGATTTCGAGATCGTCGCCGTGCGCGACGCCGATTGTCATGGTCGCGGCAATGCCGTTCTCGCGGCGATGGAATTCCGCCCGGTGCGCGTGAAACAGCACCTGCGCATCGCCTGCGCCCGCGGGGTCCGCCGTCACCGGCCAACTCCGGCCGGTCTCGCGATCGCGCAGATGGATCCAGTAGCCGGCCGAGGCGTCGGTTTCCTCCGTCCGGGTGAGCGCGAAGCCCTGCCAGTGCAGGCTGCCCCTGCCGTCGGCCGCGAGGCGGGTGGTGAGCCGACCGTTGCCGATGGCGTGCCACGCCCGCGCGGCCCCGGCCGCGTTCGGGCTCCAGCCGTGCAGGTGCGGAACGGCGCCCGCCGGCACTGGGGCCGCCTCCCGGATCTCGACGCGGGAGATTTCCGGGGGAAGCTCCCACGGGATGCGCTCGTTGAGCAGCAGGTCGATCGTCCGGATATGCGGATCGGCGTGGAACCATTTGACGAACATGTCGCCGCATAGCGCATTGCCCATCGCCGCGAGGCTCATGCCGTGATGATGCGCCATGTAGGACCGGACGAGCGCGAAATCGTCTCCTGCCGGTCTGCGTTCGGGCGTGAAGTCCGCGGCCTCGTAGAAGCCGTACCGGCCGACGAGGCCGAGCCCGGCGAGCGCGCGAAGGTTCCGTACCGCCATGCCGGGGCGGACCGCAAGCGCCAGCGCGGTCGCGTAGGGCGCGATGACGAGGTCGCGCCCCAGCCCGCGCCGCAGTCCGAGGTCGGGCACGCCGAAGGCGTGGTAGCGATAGATCCGGTCCTGCCCCATCGCGGCATAGGACGATTCCGATATGCCCCAGGGCATGTCGCGGGCGCGCGCGAAGGCGCCCTGCACATCGACCGCCGTCCGGTCGCTCTGTCCGAGCAGTGTTTCCGGGTCGCTGCGCAGGAACAGGTTCGGCATCAGATACTCGAACATCGACCCGTTCCATGACACGAGCGCCAGCCCGGATGCCTTCTTCGTGATCGGACGCCCGAGATAGAACCAGTGCCCGGGCGCGACGTCGCCCTTGGCGATGGCGAAAAAGCTCGCCAGCCGGGCCTCGCTCGCCAGCAGGTCGTAGTGGTGGGGATCAATCCGGTCGGCGCTGAGATTGTAGCCGATATGGAAGAGCCGGCTGTTCGCGTCGAAAAGCAGGGCGAAGTCCATGCCGCGGGCAAGGGCGCCCGCCCGCCCGGCGACCGACTCCAGACGCTCGCGCAGTGCCTGTCGCGCCGCGATACCGCTCCCGATCGCGGAGCGGACGTCCTCCATCCATGTGCGGGCTTCGGACGGGGCGAGCGGCGCGATGGAAGCCTCGATCATGGCGCGGGCGGCATCCAGCGCGCCGTTCGGCGCCAAGGTCGTCGCGGCGGCCGTCAGCGCCGCCGCGATCCGTTCGGTGAATTCCCGGCAATCGGCTGGAGGATGGGCGATCAGCGGCTGCCACGGCGAGAACATCCGGAGATCGCGCCTCATGCTCATCAGGTGGTGGTCGAGCCGCTCCAGCCAGATCTGCACGTCGCGCAGCGCCTCGGTATCGGCGTTCCCGGCGTTCGAGATGCGGTCATGGACCAGATGCCGCAGCGCCGGAGCGTCGGCATCGCACAGGGTGTCGAGATGCCCGGTGCGGCGCATGTCGTCCTGTCCGGGCGCGGCCGCGACGCCGCGCATCGCCGCGACGAGCGTATCGCAGTCCGGGGAAGGCGGCAGACCGGCCTTGCCGATCGCTTCGTCGAGCAGGTCGATCACGTCCAGAAGGCCCGGCCATGACTCGTCACCGGCCGCCGGTCCGCGCGCGGCCTCCCGGAACGCCTGCTGGACGACGACAAGGCTGACCGCGAGATTGCCGCTGTCGACCGTGGAGACGTAGCGCGGCTCCAGCGGCTGCAACGTCCGCGTGTCGTACCAGTTGAGAACGTGGCCCCGGTAACGTTCGAGCCGGTCGATGGCATCGAGCGCATTGCGCAGCCGCATCTCGGCCTCGTTGAGCCCGATGTGGCCGAGCTTCCACGCGGTCAGCACCGAGAGCATCATCATGCCGATGTTGGTGGGTGATGTCCGGTGCGCCGTGTCCTCGTCGGGAGGTTCCTGATAATTGTCGGGCGGCAGCCAGTTGTCCTCCGGCCGCACGAAGCTTTCGAAGAAGAGCCAGTTGCGGCGCGCCATCGCGCGCAGGAACATCCTGTCGGCAGCGTCGATCTCCTCGGCCGGCGGCCGCAGCGGGCGGCTGACCCGGAGCGCGATC
>JACFNY010000547.1 GCA_019454625.1 Sphingomonadaceae bacterium | reverse complement strand
GCAGCCTCTCCGTTTCGGGGCGCGCCTTCGAAGAGCGACGCATAGACGTCCGGCAGGTCCAGCGGGCGGTCGCCGAGCGCCGCCAGCGTCCGGGCGTAGAGCCTGTTCACGCGCCCGCCGTCGATGGCGTCGTCGGACGGCGCGAGCTTGCTCACCCCTTTCAGCAGGCCCTGCGGCAGATCGAGCACGGCGTGCGCCGCGCCGTCGCGCGACTCGAAGCCGAGGATCGCTTCCCGCGTGGTTGGAAAGCGCATCTCCGCGGCCCTGTGCGCGAGCCCGAGCAGCGGCTCGACGACGAAGCTCGGAATCGGAAGGACGCCGAGACTGCCGGAAATCTCGGGATAGCCGCCCGCCTCGCTCTCGGCGATGCGCAGTCCGCCGCTGAGCCACGTCCCGCCGGAAAGCCGGACGTTCGCCTTCACGGCGAGCGCGTCGTCGGCAAGGTGCGGCACAATGCGGAGGCGGGGAACGCCGTTCATCAGCACGCGGGCGGCGCTTTCCATCTCGGCGCGCGAAGCGGTGACCTCGGAAGGCCCCTCGGCCGTCGCCGTGCCCGCCAGCGAAAGCGCGAGATTGCGCGCCGCGCGCACGTCGGATGCGCTCGGCACGCCGGGCGCGGCAATCCGCTCGCCGGTGAGCGCTGCGGCCCCGGCGAACAGGATAACAGCCAGCAATCCAAGGACGAATCGAATGATCGCCACTCCCGCGAAAAGCGGCTGCGTTCTACCCGCACGACCCACGGACTCACAAGCGGCGGTTGCCGCCTTCCACGATGGGCTACGGCGTGGGCGGGCTGAGCGCCGCGTCGCGCAGGCCCCGCCACACGCGGATCGCCTGCACCGATTCAAAGGTGTCGTGGACGCGGACCATCTGCACGCCCTGCGCGATCGCCGCCATCACCAGCGCGAGCGAGCCGCCGAGGCGGCGATCGACGGGCGCCTCGTTCGAAAGCGCGCCGACGATGCGCTTGCGGCTGGCGCCGAGCAGCACGGGGACGCCGAGGCCGTGGAACAGCGACAGGCCGTTCAGGATCTCGAGGTTGTGGCGCACCGTCTTGCCGAAGCCGATGCCGGGATCGACGATGATCCTGTCGCGCGCGATGCCGGCCGCGACGGCGGCGTCGATGCGTGCCTCAAGCCAGTCGTAGACGTCGAGCAGCGCGTCCTCGTACTGCGGCTCGCGCTGCGGCGGCTCGGGCGCCCCCTGCGT
>JACFNY010000051.1 GCA_019454625.1 Sphingomonadaceae bacterium | reverse complement strand
CCTTCGACGCGGCAGCGAGCGCGGCCGAGGACGCGGCAGAAGACGGGGCGGTTACAGCCAGCGCCTGACCCTGTCCTTGTAGGCGCGGTAGTCGTCGCCGAACTTCGCTTCGAGATAGCGCTCCTCGCGCGCGATCACCTGCCGGTCGATCAGGATCACCACGAAAGGCAGCAGCAGGAGCGTCGCGAGACTGTCGAAGATGAGCGCGAGCCCCGCGAAGATCAGCGCCATGCCGAGGTACATGGGGTTGCGCGTCCAGCGATAGACGCCGCTCGCCACGAACGCCGTCGTCTGCCGCCAAGGCTCGGGATTCGTGCCCGCCTGCCGGAAGCGGAGCAGCGCCGCGAAGATGAGGCCGAGGCCCCCGATGGCCAGAACCATGCCCGCGATGCTCGCCGCCCTGATGTCGAGGCCGATCGGCGGATCGCCGAGAAGCCGCCCGATGCCGAGCCCAAGCAGCAGCATCCCGGCGTAGACGAACGGAGGCGGGAAGCGTACCTGTGGGCTGTCCTCGTCGATCTTCATTGCCGGTAGCCATGCCTCCGCTGTTTCCCCGCCGTTTCTACAAGCCCGATCCGTACACCGCAAACCGGCGGACGGAGACACGCGGCTGATGGCGGTCGGCGGCGATTCGGCCCTGCTCCGCGACGGAGTCGTCTATCTCTCGGCAGCGGTTGTGATCGTGCCGCTGTTCCACCGCCTGAAGCTCGGCGCGGTGCTCGGCTACCTCGTCGCGGGCATGATCATCGGACCGCATCTGCTCGGCCTCGTCACCGATCCCGAAGCGACGCTGGCGTTCGCCGAGTTCGGCGTCGTGCTGCTGCTGTTCGTGATCGGCCTAGAGCTCCGCCCCCGGCGATTGTGGGACCTGCGCTACGACATCTTCGGGCTGGGCAGCGCGCAGGTGGTGCTCTGCGGCCTCGCCATCACGGGCGCGCTGCTTCTCACCACGAGCTTCACGTGGCAGGCGGCGCTCGTCATCGGGCTTGCGCTGGCATTGTCCTCCACCGCGCTCGATGTGCAGATCCTGCGCGATCAGGGCAAGATCAACACGCCGCTCGGCCAGCGCATCATCTCGATCCACCTGATGCAGGACCTCGCCATCGTCCCGCTGCTGATCGTGACGACCGCGCTGTCCCGCACGCCGGACACGCTGGCGCCCGAGGGCTGGGAGCTCGTGTGGAAGTCGCTCGTCGCGATCGGCGCGCTGGTGCTTGCCGGGCGCTTCCTCGTGAACCCGCTGTTCCGGCTGATCGCGCAGACGGGCACGCGCGAGGTGTTCGTGATCGGCGCGCTGCTGATGGTCGTCGGCTCCGCCTACCTGATGGCGAGCTTCGGGCTTTCGATGGCGCTCGGCGCGTTCATCGCGGGCGTGATGCTCGCGGACAGCCCCTACCGCCACGAGGTGGAGGCGGACATCGACCCGTTCCGGGGGCTGCTGCTCGGCCTGTTCTTCATGGCGGTCGGCATGTTGCTCGACCTCTCGATCATTCTTCAACAGCCGGCGCGTATCCTGCTCTACGTCACCATCCTGCTCGGCGTGAAGTTCGTGACCATCGCGGTGCTTGCGCGCCTGTTCGGCTCGAACTGGCGTGATTCGGCGCTCACCGGCGTGCATCTCGCACAGGGCGGCGAGTTCGCCTTCGTCGTGCTGACGGCGGCCGAAAGCGGGCTCCTGCTCGCCTCCCAAGCCTCCAGCCTGTTCGCCGCCGCCGTCACCGTCTCGATGGCGCTCACCCCGCTCCTCATCGCCGGAATCGACCGGCTGGTGGAGCACGAAGGCGAGGACCACGATGTCGAAGGGCCGGAAGAAGCCGAGAACGCGCCCGCGATCCTCGTCGGCTACGGCCGCTTCGGCCAGACCGTGAACCAGCTTCTCGCCGCGCGCGGCATCCCGGTCACGCTCATCGACCGCAAGCCGGGGCAGATCGAGCTTTCGGGACGGTTCGGCCAGAAGGTCTATTACGGCGACGGCACCCGGCTCGACGTGCTGCGCACGGCAGGCGCGGAGGAAGCGCGGCTTCTCATCTACTGCAACGACGGCCAGCAGGTGACGAACGAGATGCTGGGCGCCGTGCGCCGCGCCTTTCCGAGCCTCAAGGTGCTGATCCGCGCCTTCGACCGCCGCCACGTCATCCAGCTCGCCAACGCAGACTGCGACGCGGTGGTGCGCGAGGTGCACGAGAGCGCGGTGGCGATGGGCTGCGCCGCGCTGAAAGCGGCGGGCGTCGCTGAGGCGACCGTCGACGCGATCGAGGCCGAATATCGCGAACGCGACAGGCAGCGCCTCGCCCTCCAGATCGCAAGCGGCGACCTGCGCGCGGGCCTCGACCTCACCTACGGCACCTATCCCCTGCCCGCGAACGAGGGCCTCGCCGAAATTCCGCAGGCCGTCGAGGACGATGAGATCGCGGTTCCGGACCGGAGTTCCTGAAGGCCCGGCCTTCAAAAGCAGAGTGACAGGTGACGGTTCCGGCGGGCGCTCCCGCGAATCTCCATGCCGCCGCTCAGAGCAGCACGTCCCGACGCCGAGCCACAACCTCGTCGATCCATTGCGAGAAGGCGGCGATGCGCGCGAAGCGGCGCATGTCGCGGTGCATCACCAGCCAGAAGCTGCGCCTGAGCGAGACGTCGCCCGCCAGCACCGGCACGACGCGCACGTCCTCGGCCGCCATGAAGCGCGGCAGCACGCCGATGCCGCCGCCGCCCGCAACCATCTCCCACTGCGCGTTGATGCTGGTGCTGCGGATCGCCGGTTCGAGACCGGGAAGCACCTCGCCGAGATAGTCGAGTTCCGGCGTGAAGATGTGATCGGGCACGTAGCCGACGATGCTGTGATCGAGGAGGTCTGCGCGCGCGGCGGGCATCCCGGCGCTCTCGATATAGGTCCGGCTCGCATAGAGGCCGAGACGGTAGTCGGTGAGCCTGCGCGCGACGAGCGGGCCGTGCTGCGGGCGCGCGAGCATGATGGCGATGTCCGCCTCGCGCCGCGACGGGCTGAGCACGCCGCTGCCCGCGACGAGGTCGATGACGATGCGCGGGTGGCGGCGGTGGAAATCGGGAAGCGCACGCGCGACGATCCACGTGCCGAAGCCCTCGACGACGCTGACCCGCACCGTACCGCCCGGCCCCGCCTCGCCGGAGACCTCGCCGCCGAAGCGCAGCGCCGCCTGCTCGGCGGATTCGGCGTGCTCGACGAGTGCGCGCCCGCGCTCGGTCAGCACATAGCCCGCGGGCCCCTGCTCGAAGAGCGTCGCATCGACGTCGCGCTCCAGCCGCGCCAATCGCCGGCCGATCGTGGTCGCATCGACGCCGAGTTCGCGCGCCGCCGCGTTCAGCCGCTGCGTGCGCGCGACGCACAGGAAAATGCGCAGGTCATCCCAGTTCACCGCACTCCCATACTGCAAAATCGCAGCAGCGTAATGCGAATCTGAGGAATTGCCCGTGCACGTGTGAAGGCCGATAAGCGCGCCAACGCCACTTTGGCCTATCCTTGGGGAACGAGCATGACCGGCACCTTGCGCGAAATCGACCTTTTCATCGGCGGCGAGACCGCCCGGGGCACCAGCGGCCGCTTCGGCGACGTGTTCAACCCCAACACCGGCAAGGTGCAGGCGCGCGTCCAGTTCGCGACGGATGCCGAGATCGCCCGTGCGGTCGAGGATGCGAAGGCCGCGCAGATCGGCTGGGCCGCGACCAACCCGCAGCGCCGCGCCCGCGTGATGTTCGAATACAAGCGCCTGATCGAGCGCGACATGAACCGGCTCGCCGAGCTTCTCTCCTCCGAGCATGGCAAGGTGATCGCGGACGCCAAGGGCGACATCCAGCGCGGGCTCGAGGTCGTCGAGTTCGCCTGCGGCATCCCGCACGCGCAGAAGGGCGAGTACACGCAGGGAGCGGGCCCCGGTATCGACGTCTACTCGATGCGCCAGCCGCTCGGCGTCGTCGCGGGCATCACGCCGTTCAACTTTCCGGCCATGATCCCGATGTGGATGTTCGGCGTCGCCATCGCGGTGGGCAATGCCTTCATCCTGAAACCTTCGGAGCGCGATCCTTCGGTGCCGGTCGAGCTTGCCAAGCTGATGATGGAAGCGGGCCTTCCGGCGGGCGTTCTGAACGTCGTCCACGGCGACAAGAGCGCGGTGGACGCCATCCTCGACCATCCCGACATCCACGCCGTGAGCTTCGTCGGCTCGTCCGACATCGCGCACTACGTCTACCAGCGCGGCGCGGCCGCCGGTAAGCGCGTGCAGGCGATGGGCGGCGCAAAGAACCACGGCATCGTCATGCCCGACGCCGATCTCGACCAGGTCGTGAACGACCTCACGGGCGCAGCCTTCGGCTCGGCGGGCGAGCGCTGCATGGCGCTTCCCGTGGTGGTGCCGGTGGGCGACAAGACCGCCGCGAACCTCCGCGAGAAGCTGCTGCCCGCGATCGCGGCGCTGCGCGTCGGCGTCTCCACCGATGCCGAGGCGCATTACGGCCCGGTCGTCACCGCCGCGCACAAGGCGAAGATCGAGAACTACATCCAGATGGGCGTCGATGAAGGCGCCGAGCTTGTCGTCGACGGCCGCGGCTTCACGCTGCAAGGCCACGAGGACGGCTTCTTTGTTGGTCCGAGCCTGTTCGACCGCGTGAAGACGAACATGCGGACCTATCAGGAAGAGATCTTCGGTCCCGTGCTCCAGATGGTCCGCGCCGACAGCTTCGAGGAGGCGCTCCAG
Organism: Sphingomonadaceae bacterium; assembly: GCA_019454625.1. Classification (GTDB taxonomy): domain Bacteria; phylum Pseudomonadota; class Alphaproteobacteria; order Sphingomonadales; family Sphingomonadaceae; genus Sphingosinicella. The sequence continues at coordinate 5,230 of JACFNY010000051.1, read as the reverse complement.
CTCCCGACGCAGCACCAGTACGGCAACGGCGTCGCCATCTTCACGCGCAACGGCCACGCCGCCCGCGAGTTCGCGGCGCGCGTCAACGTCGGCATGGTCGGCATCAACGTGCCGATCCCGGTGCCGGTCGCCTACCACACGTTCGGCGGCTGGAAGCGCTCGGCGTTCGGCGACACCAACCAGCACGGCATGGAGGGCGTGAAGTTCTGGACCAAGGTGAAGACCATCACCCAGCGTTGGCCGGACGGCTCCGCCGACGGCGGCAACGCCTTCGTCATCCCCACGATGGGGTGAGCCGGTGACGCGCCGGCGCACCGGGTCCGCCTCTCCCTACGAGGCCGAGATCGGCTTCTCCCGCGCGGTGCGCGTGGGAAACCGCATCATCGTTTCCGGCACCGCGCCGGTCGAGCCGGACGGAAGCTCGACGCCGGGCGACGCCGAGGCGCAGGCCCGGCGCTGCTTCGCGATCATCCTCGCCGCCGTCGAACAGCTCGGCGGCAGCGCGGCGGACGTGGTGCGCACGCGCATGTTCATCACCGACCCCGCCGACGCCGGGGCTGTCGGCCGCGCCCACGGCGCCGTCTTCCGCGATGTCCGCCCCGCCGCCACGATGGTCGTCATCGCTGCGCTGCTGCGCCCCGAATGGAAGGTGGAAATCGAGGCCGAGGCCATTATAGGGACCAACCCATGACCCAGTTCGACCTCACCGACGACCAGCGCGCGATCCAGGAAATGGCGCAGCGCTTCACCGCCGACGCCATCACGCCCTTCGCCGCGAAGTGGGACGAAGACCACGTCTTCCCGCGCGATACGATCAAGTCCGCCGCCGAGCTCGGCTTCGCGGCGATCTACGTGTCGGAAGCTTCGGGCGGCATCGGGCTCGGGCGGCTCGAATCGGCGCTGATCATGGAAGCGATGGCCTACGGCTGCCCGGCCGTCTCCGCGTTCATCTCGATCCACAACATGGCCTCGTGGATGATCGACAGCTTCGGCTCCGAGACGGTGAAGACGAAGTACCTGCCGGGCCTCGTCACCATGGACCGGATCGCGAGCTACTGCCTTACCGAGCCGGGCTCGGGATCGGACGCCGCAGCGCTCAAGACCAAGGCCGTGCTTGATGGCGACCACTATGTCGTCACCGGCTCCAAGGCGTTCATCTCCGGCGGCGGCGAGAACGAGGTCTACGTCACCATGGTCCGCACCGGCGGCGAGGGGCCGAAGGGCATCTCCTGCCTCGTCATCGAGAAGGACATGCTGGGCGTCAGCTTCGGCGCCAACGAGCGCAAGATGGGCTGGCGCGCGCAGCCGACCGCGCAGGTCAATTTCGACGGCGTGCGGGTTCCGGTGGAAAACCTCGTCGGCGGCGAGGGCGACGGCTTCAAGATCGCGATGGCAGGGCTCGACGGCGGCCGCCTCAACATCGGCGCGTGCAGCCTCGGCGGCGCGCAGCGCGCCATCGACGAGGCGCTCGCCTACACGCGCCAGCGCAGCCAGTTCGGCAAGGCGATCATCGACTTCCAGAACACGCAGTTCCGCCTCGCCGACATGGAGACGGAGCTTCAGGCCGCGCGCATCCTGCTCTACGCCGCCGCCGCGAAGGTGACGGCGGGGGCGCCGGACAAGACCAAGTTCTCGGCGATGGCGAAGCGCCTTGCGACCGACACCGGCATGTCGGTCGTCGACCGCGCCCTCCAGATGTTCGGCGGCTACGGCTATTTGCAGGACTATCCGGTCGAAAAGCTGTATCGTGACCTCCGGGTCCACCAGATCCTCGAAGGCACGAACGAGATCATGCGCGTCGTCATCGCACGCGAACTGATGCGAGCCGCCAACTGATGGCGCCGCTCGCCGCGCTTGCCGCCCTCAACGGCCTTCTCGCCGTTGCGGTCGGCGCGTTCGGCGCGCACGCGATGGCGGATCCGCAGGCGAAAGCATGGGTCGCCACGGGCTCGCTCTACGGCCTCGCCCATGCCGCGGCGGCGCTTGCCGTGATGACGCGCGCGCCAGCCGCCGCGTGGAGCCTGACGCTCGGCGCGCTCGTGTTTTCGGGCACGCTCTACCTGATGGCGCTCGGCCTGCCGCGCTGGCTGGGTGCGGTGACGCCGCTTGGCGGCGTGCTGATGATCGTCGGCTGGGCGCTCCTCATCTGGCACGCGCTGCGCGCCTGAGGCGTCAAAATCGCTAGCGGCAGACCGCGCTGAAACGCGCTAGTGTCACCCGGCAAATTTCGGGGAGACGCGCCATGACCATCTCGAAGCAGTGGACTCTTGCCAGCCGTCCGCAGGGCGCGCCCACGGCAGACAACTTCAGGTGGGCGGAGACGGAGCTTCCCGCGCCCGCCGAAGGGCAGGTGCTCGCACGCACGCTGTGGATGTCGCTCGACCCCTACATGCGCGGCCGCATGTCGGAGGGCGCGTCCTACGCCGCGCCCGTGCCGGTCGGCGGCGTGATGGAGGGCGAAACGGTCGGCGAGGTCATCGACTCTCGCGACAGCCGTTTCAAGCCGGGCGACATCGTCGCGGGCCGCTCGGGCTGGCAATCGCACTGGGTGCTCTCCGCCGCCGAGCTGCGCCCGCTCCCCAAGGTGCCCTTCCCGCTCTCCTACCATCTCGGCATCCTCGGTATGCCGGGCCTCACAGCCTACACGGGCCTGATGCGTATCGGCCAGCCGAAGTCGGGCGAGACGGTATGCGTCGCCGCCGCCTCGGGTGCGGTGGGCGCGGTGGTCGGCCAGATCGCGAGGCGCGTCGGCTGCCGCGTCGTCGGCATCGCGGGCGGCAAGGCGAAGTGCGATTTCGTCGTGAACGAACTCGGCTTCGACGCCTGCCTCGATCACCATGACACGGGCCTCGGCGCCGCGCTGAAGGACGCCGCCCCGAAAGGCATCGACATCTATTTCGAGAACGTCGGCGGCAAGGTGTGGGAAGCCGTGCTGCCCCGTCTCAACGATTTCGCGCGCGTGCCCGTCTGCGGCCTCATCGCCGGCTACAACGCCGCGAGCCGCGACGAGCTTTCCGGCAGCATCCTGATGGCCGAGCTGATGCGCGCCGTGCTCGTGAAGCGCCTCCACCTCGAAGGCTTTATCGTCAGCGACTACTGGGCCGAGACCATGCCGAAGTTCGCCGCCGACATGGCGCGCTGGCAGGGCGAGCAGCCATTCGTATACCGCGAGGACGTGACCGAAGGGCTGGAGAATGCGCCCAAGGCCTTCATCGGCCTTCTGCAGGGCAGGAACTTCGGCAAGGCCGTGGTGAAGGTCGCGGACTGACGCCGCAGGGGTTGCGCCCGCCCGCGAGCGCGGCCATTCTCCTCCACGGGGGCACCCGCCGATCCGTGGAGGGAGCGATGCGCCGGCTGTCCGACGATGACCTGAGGACTCTCACGCCTGCGGAGCGGTGCGAACCGCGCACGCCGCTACCTGTCCGCATGGTCGCCAGCGAAGAGTATGTGCCCGTCCCGCAGACCGGGAAGCAACGCGAAGCGGAAGCCCGCCTCTATGCCGCGGCCGACAGCATCGCGCCCCGGCTCGGCCTCAGCCGCCGCCGCTTCTTCCAGACCTCGGCGGGCATGGCGGCGGCGTTCGCAGCGCTGAACGGCACCTTCGGCCGCCTGTTCGAGGTCGGCGCCGCCGAGGCCGCGACGCCGGAGCTTGCCGAGGAACGCGCCCGCGCGCTTTCGGGCCAGTTCATCATGGACATGCACACGCATTTCCTGCGCGACGACACGCGGCTCACCAATTTCGTGCGGATGCGCCAGTCGGTAGCCGCGCAGGGCTGGAATCCGCAGCTTTCCGAGGCCGGCGAGCAGACCATCGAGGACCTGAAGTTCGAGAACTACTTCAAGGAAATCTACCTCGACAGCGACACCAAGATTGCGCTCATCTCCTCCGCCCCCTCCGACATCCCGGAGGACTGGTTCCTCACCAACCGGCAGATGGCGGAGGCCCGCGAGCGCGTGAACGGCAAGGCGGGCGGCAAGCGCATGATGACGCACGCCATCATCACGCCCGGCGCGCCCGGCTGGCTCGACGACCTCGACGCCGCGCTCGCGCTGAAGCCGGACTCGGTGAAGGGCTACACGGTCGGCGACAACACGCACAAGGAGACCGCCCGCCATCCGTGGCGCATGGACAGCGACGAGACCTATTGCGGCTACGAGAAGGCCGCCGCCGCGGGCATCCGCAACATCTGCGTGCACAAGGGGCTATGGGGACGGCAACTCGATGCGCGCTTCCCCCACCTCGCGCCCCATGCGGACGTGCGCGACGTCGCGAAGGCGGCGAAGGACTGGCCGCAGCTCAACTTCATCATCTACCACGCCGCCTACCGGCTCGACGATCCGGAATGGGCGCTCGCCGCGTTCGAGAAGACGGGCGGCATCGACTGGGTGACGGACCTCGCGGACATCCCGGAGAAGCACGGCGTCACCAACGTCTATGCCGACCTCGGCCAGATCTTCGCGCAGACGCTGATCGCCCAGCCCCGCCTGTGCGCGGCGATCATGGGACAGCTCGTGAAAGGGCTCGGCGCCGATCACGTCTGCTGGGGCACGGACGCCGTGTGGACCGGATCGCCGCAATGGCAGATCGAAGGGCTGCGCCGTCTCGAAATCCCCGAAGACATGCGGAAGGCGCACGGCTTCGCGCCGCTAGGCGCGGCGGACGGCCCGGTGAAAAGCGCGATCTTCGGCGACAACAACGCGCGGCTCTACGGCATCGACCAGGCGGCAACCGAAGCTTCGCTCGACGCCGACCGGTTCGCAGCGATCAAACGGGACTATCTCGGCAGGGGCGCGACACCCTCCAACCGCCGTTACGGGTTCGTCGCGCGGGCCTAGGCTCGATCCGTTCAGATGTGGGAGTGACCACCCGATGCGGGCGTGTCGTCGGTGTATCCGCCGACGCCGAGACCGGCTCCGCCGCCCGCTCCCATTCCTCCGCCGCCGCCGCGTCCGCCGCCCTGCCCGCCGCCTTCCCTGCCGCCGCGCCCACCGGAACCCGAAGGCCGCGCAGGGCCCTGCCTCGGGACCGCGAGGTCCGCCGGGATCGGATCGAGGTCGAGCGCCTCGCGGATGAAGTCCCGAAGCGAGACGACGAGGTCGTGCGTGTGGACGGTGCGGCCCGCGACCAGTTCGCCCGCGGCGTGCCGCGCAAGGCGGACCTGTTCCTCGGTGCCGAGCAGGATGATGTCCGACAGCGCCGCCTCCACGGCATCGCGGATGCGCCGCGCGC
>JACFNY010000546.1:482-1211 GCA_019454625.1 Sphingomonadaceae bacterium | reverse complement strand
ATGCCATGGAAGATGACAGGGCGGTAGCCGGTGAGAAAGCTGAAATCGAAGCTCTGTATCATGCCGTGGCGCGAAACTCCGGGGCGCGAGCGCCCCGTTTCAGGGTCACATCTTGTCCGGTATGCCTCGTCCGAGCCACTTCTGGGAAATCGCCTCGAGCGTCCCGTCGGCGATCATCCCGGCGATGATCTCGTTGACCTTCTCGACCAGGCGGGTCTCGCCCTTCTTCACCCCGACATAGAGCGGCGAGGTGTTCAGGATGAACATCTCCTCGGGCATGCGGCGCGGCGAGCGGGCCTTGAGCGCGTTGATGATGATGTCGCCGGTGGCGATCGCGTCGACCTGGCCGGACAGGAAGGCCTGGGTGTTGCTGGTCTCGTCCTCGTAGCGCTTGATCTCCGCCGTCGCCGGGGCGACCTCGGTGATCAGCATGTCGGCGATGCCGCCGCGCAGCACCGAGACCGACTTTCCGGCGAGATCGTCCGGCCCGGCGATGCCGGAATCCTTCTCGGCGAACACCGAGTTGTTGAGCACGCCGTAGGCGTTGGCGAAGTCGATCGCCGCCTCGCGCTCGGGCGACTTGCCGAGCACGGAGATGATGAGGTCGACCTTGTCGGTCTGGAGCGAGGGAATGCGGTTGGAGCCGATGACCGGCACCAGCTCTATGTTCACCCCGAGCTTCTCGGCGACGGGGCCCTTCGAGTGGACCTGCGAGAGGATGCGGCGCTC
>JACFNY010000546.1:0-472 GCA_019454625.1 Sphingomonadaceae bacterium | reverse complement strand
GGGCGGGAAGTCCTCGGGAACGGCGATGCGCACGGTCCCGCGCTGGGTGATGTCGTCGAGAACGTCGGCGGAGGCGCCGAAGGCGCCCATGGCGACGATGGAAAGCGCCATCATCGTCTTCTTGATCGCACTGAAGGGCATTGCGTGCTCCTTTCCAGACTGGCTAGCTGGCCGGGTTTTCAGGAAAATTCAATCGCTCTGTTCTGCGCTCCGGCGGGGGGCGGACAGGTCCAGGGCCAAACTAGGGGAGGGGCCGCACGGAGAAAAGCGCGGCCGCGGCCCCGGCAGGCGCGCCGCGCCGTTGCACGGCGTATCCGTGAAATCCGCGGCTCAACCGTGATATGCGTTTCGTCCGGCCGTCACACGGTGCCTTTCGCATCTGCGTCCCGTTCCTCCTCGACGGGATGCAGGGTGGAGCCGGTGCGCTTGAGGCGCCGCGCGAGCAGGCTCAGGCTGCGATAGGCTGGCCCGG
>JACFNY010000545.1 GCA_019454625.1 Sphingomonadaceae bacterium | reverse complement strand
AGAAATCGGCGATCTGCGAAAAGGTGAGCGCAGTGTTGTCGACCAGCCAGGCGGCGGTCGCGTGCGGCATCAGCGGGTAGTTCTGGGCCATGACGGATGCGCCTTTTCCCGAAAGAGCGAATGAAAAGGGCCGCCCTTTGGGGGGCGGCCGGTACGCCGGAACTATAGGCACGCCTCAGGCCGCGATCAAGGGATTTAGCGGCACGAGCGCGCGCCGGAACTCGGCGGCGGCGCGTTCCCAGCTGAAGCTCCGCCCATAGGCGGCGCAGGCGAAGCGGTCCTTGCCGAGCGCCCCGGCGATGGCCGCGCCGAGGTCCTCGTCGAGGCAGCCCGTCTCCGGCGTCACGATGTCGATCGGCCCCTGCACCGGATACGCCGCCACCGGCAGGCCGGAGGCGAGCGCCTCGATCAGCACCATGCCGAACGTGTCGGTGCGGCTGGGGAACACGAACACGTCCGCGCCCGCATAGGCGGCGGCGAGCGCCGCGCCTTTGAGGGCGCCGAGGAAGATCGCGTCCGGAAACCGCCGTTCGAGCGGCTTTCGCGCCGGGCCGTCCCCCACGACGACGCGCGTCCCCGGATGGCGGGTGGCGAGGAACGCCTCGATGTTCTTCTCCACCGCGACGCGCCCGACATAGAGCTGGATGGGCCGCGGCAGCGCCGCATAGGCGGCGTGCGGCGGGCTGTCCGCCGAGAAGTTCGCGAGATCGACGCCGCGCCCGAACGGCATGGTGGGGCCGATGCCCTGCGCGGCGAGCTGCTCCCGGAGGCTCGGCGTCGCGGCGAGCACGCTCGCGGCGGGGCCGTGGAACCAGCGCTCGTAGCGCCAGAACCACGCCGCCGGAAGGCCGGTGCGCGCCGACACGTAGTCCGGGAAATGCGTGTGATAGGCGGTCGTGAACGGAAAGCGCGCGCGCAGGCACCAGCGCCGCGCGGCGAGCCCGAGCGGGCCTTCCGTAGCGATATGGATGGCATCGGGCGCGAACGCGCCGAGACGCCGCCCCACCCGCCCGGGCGTGGCGAGCGCCAGCCGGATCTCGCCGTAGCCGGGGCAGGACAGCGACGGCCACGCATCGGGCGAGAGCACCAGCACGTCATGCCCGGCGCGCTCCAGTTCGCCGCGCACCATCTGGAGCGTGCGCACGACGCCGTTCACCTGCGGCTCCCACGCGTCGGTGACGATGGCTATGCGCATGAAAACGGCACTCAGG
>JACFNY010000050.1:6424-9976 GCA_019454625.1 Sphingomonadaceae bacterium | reverse complement strand
GGTCGAGGCACACCTGCCCGATCGCGGCCGCCTGCTGGTCCCCCGCGCACCCCGAGATCGGAATCGTGCGCCCGCCAATCAGCCGCGTCTCGCCGATGCGCCCGGCGCAGTCGACGATCTCGGGCAGCGCATCCGGCGGCACGTCGAACAGCGCGGCGAGGCCCGCGTCCCACGCGCAGCGTTCGAGGTCCATCAACAGCGTGCGCGCCGCATTGGTCGCGTCGGTGACGTGCAGCCCGCCCGTCAGCCGCCAGATCAGCCACGAATCAATCGTGCCGACGGCGAGCCGCTTCGTCTTCGCCGCCTCGCGCACCTCCGGCCAGTTCTCCAGCGCCCAGCGGATCTTGCTCGCCGAGAAATACGGGTCCAGCAGAAGGCCGGTGCGGCCCTGCACGTCGTCCTCCAGCCCCCGGGCCTTCAGCTCCGCGCAGATCGACGCGCCGCGCCGGTCCTGCCAGACGATGGCGGGGGCGAGCGGATCGCCGGTCTTGCGGTCCCAGAACACGATCGTCTCGCGCTGGTTGGTGATGCCGATCGCCGCGATGGACGCCGCCCCCACGTCCTCGACGACCCGATTCGCGGCGCGCAGCGTCTTCTCCCAGATCTCGGCGGGGTCGTGCTCGACCCAACCGCTCTGCGGGAAATGCTGGACGATCTCCTCGCCGTGCGCGGCGCCGATGCGCCCTTCCGGCGTGAAGGCCACCGCGCGCGTCGAGGTCGTGCCCTCGTCGATGCTGAGGATGTGCGTCATTGCCGCTTTCCTAGCGCGCGCGGCGGCTCTAGGTAAACGCCCGTGAACAGGGGCCATTTCGATCTTCTCGTCATCGGCGCGGGCGTCAACGGCGCGGGGCTCGCACGCGACGCGTCCGGGCGCGGCCTCAAGGTCGCGCTCGTCGATGCCGCGGACATCGGCGGCGCGACGTCCTCGGCGTCCACGAAGCTGATCCACGGCGGGCTGCGCTACCTCGAGTTCTACGAGTTCCGGCTGGTCCGCAAGGCGCTCGCCGAGCGCGAGGTGCTGCTCGACATCGCCGCGCACCTGACGCGCCCGATGCCATTCATCCTGCCGCTCGGGCCGGACACGCGCCCCGGTTGGATGATCCGCGCCGGGTTGTTCCTCTACGACAACCTCGCGCACCGCGAGCAGGTGCCCGGGTCCTCGAAGGTCGTGCTGCGCGACGACCACGCCGGGCAACCGCTCGACAAGCGCTTTACGAAGGCGTTCCGTTACTGGGACGGCTGGGTGGACGACGCCCGCCTCGTCATCGCGAACGCGCAGGACGCCGCGGCGCGCGGTGCTCTGGTCCTGCCGCGGACGGCCGTGACTGGAGCGAGCCGGACGGCTTCAGGCTGGGAGGTCACGCTCGGCGATGGCACCGGCCTCTCCGCCGCGCACGTCGTCAACTGCGCCGGTCCGTGGGCGGGCGAGGTCGCCGCCGATGTCCTCGGCCTCCCCGATGCCCCCCGCCTTCGGCTCGTGCAGGGCGCGCACCTGATCACGCGCCGCATCGGCCGCGGGCAGGACAGCTATATCCTTCAGCAGCCGGACGGCCGCATCGTCTTCATCATCCCCTACGAGGCCGACTTTTCGCTGATCGGCACCACCGAGACGGTAATCGAATCGCCGGACGCGCCGCGGATCACCGAGGCGGAGACCGACTATCTGCTCACCGCCGCGAACCGCTATCTTTCGCGGCCGCTGGAGCCCGCCGACATCATCTCCACCTATGCCGGCATCCGCCCGCTGGTGCTGGAGGAAGGCAAGGGTGCGCGCGAGACGACGCGCGACTGGAAGCTCGTCGCGCACGAAGGTGGCGGCGCCGTCACCGTGGTCGGCGGCAAGATCACCACCTACCGCCTGCTCGCCGAGGACGTGCTCGGCCGCCTGTTCCCGGAGAGCGGGCGCTGGACGGCGAAGCAGCCGCTGCCGGGCAGCGACTTCCCGCGCCTCCCGGGCTTCACCGGCCAGCAGGCATGGACGAAGTGGCGCGAGGACCTGCGGCTGAAGCACGGCGACTACGATCCGCGAATCGTCGACCGGCTGGCGCGGCTCTACGGCACGCGCGCCGACGCGATGCTGGAGCGGGGCCTCGGCGAGAACCTCGGCGGCGTGTTCACGGCGGAGCTTGAGCACATGGTCGCCGAGGAGTGGGCGCAAACCGCGGACGACGCGCTCTGGCGCCGCAGCAAGCTCGGCCTGCACCTCTCCGATGACGCCAAAGCGGCGGTCGCCGCGTGGTTCGCCGCGCGGTTTACCAAGAGTTAGGAAGCCGGGCGTAGCTTCCCTTGCAACGCACAAGGAAAACGCCCGATGGTCGCACACAATCACAACTTCGCCGCCGACTACGCCACCAGCACGTCCGTCAGCCTGCTCGACGCGCTGATCGACGCCATGACGCTGGCGCGTCCCGGCAAGGACGCGGGCGTCTTCGCGACCGACATCAAGCGCCTCGGCGACGGTGCCGCGCGCGCGGCCTACGAGCTGGGCGGCCTTCTCGACGAGTCGGTCCCGGCAAAGACCCCGACCGTTCGCAAGACGGGCGTCGCCTAGACGCCGAGGCAGGCCCGGTAGGTTTCCGCGTCGACGTTGCCGCCCGACAGGGTCAGCGCGACGGTCTTGCCCCTGAGGTCGAGCTTTCCGGAAAGCGCCGCCGCGAGTGCGGCCGCGCCGCCCGGTTCCACCACCAGCTTCAGCTCGCGGAACGCGAACGCGACGGCGGCCTTCACCTCCGCTTCCGACACGGCGACGCCGCGCGCGCCGCGCGCCTGCAATATGCCGAATGTCAGCGGCGCGGTGACGAGCGTCTGGAGCGCGTCGCACAACGTCGGCCCCGGATCGCGCACCGGCTCGATGGCGCCGCCCGCGAGCGACCGCGTGACGTCGTCATAGCCTTCGGGCTCGACGACCACGATCCCGCTCTCCGGCAGCGCAAGCGCGATCCCGCTCGCGAGCCCGCCGCCGCCGCAGCACACGAGCATGACATCGGGCTGTCCGGCCTCCTCGGCGATCTCGAGGCCCGCCGTCCCCTGCCCCGCGACGACATAGGGGTCATCGAACGACGGCACCACCACGCCGCCGCGCTCTTCGGCGATCTTCGCGGCGATCACCTCGCGGCGTTCGGTCAGCCGGTCGTAGCTGACGATCTCCGCGCCGTAGCCGCGCGTCGCGTCCGCCTTGATGCGCGGGGCGTCGGACGGCATCACGATCGTGGCGCGGATGCCGAGCAGTTTCGCGGCGAGCGCGACGCCCTGCGCGTGATTTCCCGACGAGAAGGCGACCACCCCCTCGCGTCGCTGCTCCGGCGTCAGCGCCGACAGGCGATTCCACGCGCCGCGGAACTTGAACGAGCCGGTGCGCTGCAGGCATTCGGCCTTCAGCCAGACCTTCGCCCCGGTCGCGCCGTCGAGCGTATCCGACCGCAAGAGCGGGGTTCGGACGGCGACACCGGCGATGCGCGCGGCGGCGGCTTTCACCTGTTCGAGCGTGGGTGCGTTCATTTTCAGTTAACTCGCTGATTTCACATGGGGAAACAATAAGAATGCTTCAGCGAT
>JACFNY010000050.1:0-6414 GCA_019454625.1 Sphingomonadaceae bacterium | reverse complement strand
TACATCACGCCGCCCCGACCCTACATAGCGCGTCCGCTGCCCCATGGGACTTCCACCGCAAGGCAGTGCATGTCAACTGTCCACTGGAGGTCCCTTGAGTTGCGAGAATTCCATAGCGCGCTGGGGGTAGCGTCGGTCCTTCGACCCGACGCGCCTGTCACCCTCATTCGTCCTCACGCTGCACATCGTGCGGCCCGGTTCTTCGTCGAGAGGTTTCCGGGGCTGTCGATGTATGCCGTGAAGGCCAATCCCTCGCCCGAGATCATCAGGACGCTCTGGGACGGCGGCATCACGCATTTCGACGTGGCCTCGATCAACGAGGTGCGTCTGGTGCGCGGCCTGCTGCCCGAGGCGACCCTGTGCTTCATGCACCCGGTGAAGGCGCCCGAGGCGATCACCGAGGCGTATTTCGAGCACGGCGTCCGCACCTTCTCGCTCGACAGCCACGAGGAACTCGCGAAGATCGTCGAGGCGACCGGCGGCGCCAGCGACCTGACGCTCTGCGTCCGGCTGCGCGTCTCCTCGGCGCACTCGAAGCTCAGCCTCGCCTCCAAGTTCGGCGCGTCCATCGAGGAGGCCCCGGCGCTGCTGCTCGCCGCGCGGCAGGCGGCGGACGCGCTCGGCGTCTGCTTCCACGTCGGCAGCCAGGCGATGAGCCCGCAGGCCTATGTCGAGGCGATGACGCTGGTCCGCGCCGCGATCGTGCAGGCGGGTGTGACGGTCGACGTCGTCGATGTCGGCGGCGGCTTCCCGTCGATCTATCCGGGCATGGACCCGGCGCCGATGCAGATGTTCTTCGATGCGATCCACCGCGCCTTCGAGGCGATGCCGATCAGCTACTCGGCGGAGCTGTGGTGCGAGCCGGGACGCGCGCTCTGCGCCGAGTACGCGAGCGTGCTGGTGCGCGTCGAGCAGCGCAAGGGCGACGTCATCTACATCAACGACGGCGCCTACGGCTCGCTGTTCGACGCGGCGCATGTCGCGTGGCGCTTCCCGGTGAAGCTGCTGCGCCCGAGCGTGGGCGCGGAAGAGGCGTTCAGCTTCTACGGCCCGACGTGCGACGACATGGACTACATGGCCGGCCCGTTCATGCTGCCCGCCGACGTCAAGGCGGGCGACTATATCGAGGTCGGTATGCTCGGCGCTTACGGCGCAGCCATGCGCACGGCGTTCAACGGCTTCGTGAACGGCGAGACCGTGATCGTCACCGACGAGCCGATGGCGAGCGCCTACGCTGTCACGGAGTCGACACCGCAGGGCGTTACTGCCATACGCAACTGAGAACGGCCGCGGGGGTTTTCCGCGGCCGTCCCCTTCCCGCTCGGCGCTGGCATGAATCCGGCCGCGGGCGGCGCTTTCCATGCGCCGAGCCAGTCCACAGCAACCAATCGACTGGAAGGAAACACCAATGACCGATGTTCGCGTAGACGCGCAGCGCAAGGCGGAGCTTCTCTCGAAGGAAGTGCGCCACATCGACATCAAGAGCTTCGACGCCCGCCCGATCGTCGACCAGATGGACGGCATGAGCTTCACCAGTCGCGACCTCGCGCGCGCGGCGAAAATCTACAACACCATGCTGGAAGACAAGGACTGCTCGATCTTCCTCGTCATCGCCGGTTCGACCTCGGCGGGCGGCTGCATGAACCTCTATGCGGACCTCGTGGCGAACAACATGGTGGACGGCATCGTCGCCACCGGCGCCTCGATCGTCGACATGGACTTCTTCGAAGGGCTTGGCCACAAGCACTATCAGGCGCTTGAAATCCCCGACGATAACGTGCTGCGCTCGCTCTACATCGACCGTATCTACGACACCTATATCGACGAGGAGCAGCTTCAGGACTGCGACCACACGATCGGCGAGATCGCGAACGGCCTCGATCCGAAGCCCTATTCGAGCCGCGCCTTCATCCGCGAGATGGGCCGCTATCTCTCGAAGCACGGAAAGAAGGACAACAGCCTCGTCAAGCTCGCCTTCGAGCACGACGTGCCGATCTTCTGCCCGGCGTTCACGGATTCGTCGGCGGGCTTCGGCCTCGTCAAGCATCAGGTCGACGCCATGAAGGCGGGCCGTCCCTACATGACGCTCGATTCGATCGCGGACTTCCGCGAGCTGACGGACATCAAGATCAAGGCCGGCACCACCGGCCTCCTGATGATCGGCGGCGGCGTGCCGAAGAACTTCGTGCAGGACACGGTCGTCTGCGCCGAGATCCTCGGCCACGAGGACGTCGAGATGCACAAGTACGCGGTGCAGATCACCGTCGCGGACGTCCGCGACGGCGCCTGCTCGTCATCGACGCTCAAGGAAGCCGCGAGCTGGGGCAAGGTCGACACCACGCTCGAGCAGATGGTCTATGCCGAGGCCGGCTCGGTGCTGCCGCTGCTGGCCTCCGACGCCTACCATCGCGGCCATTGGCGGAACCGTCCCAAGCACGGCTGGTCGAAGCTGTTCGCCTGAAACCGATCCGTTCCGGATTAAGCCATGAAAGCCCCTCCCCTGAAGAGGGAGGGGTGGAATCGGTGAATCCTCCGAAACCGGAATAGTGCTAACGAAGAAAAACGGCGGCCAGCTCCACGTGGACGGACCAGCGGAACTGGCCGACCGGCCATAGTTCCGTCAGTCGGAACCCGGCCTCGTGCAGGATCTTCGCATCCCGCGCGAACGTGTTGGGATTGCACGAGACATGCACGACCCGCTTCAGCTTGGAGCGGGTGATCGTTTCCACCTGCGTCTTCGCCCCCGCGCGCGGCGGATCGAGGACCACGGCATCGAACTTGTCGAGTTCGGCGGGTTGCAGCGGCTGGCGGAACAGGTCGCGGTGCGCGGTCGTGACCGGCCGCCCCGCGCGCTTCGCGGCGGCCGACAGCCCCGCGACCGCATCGCGCGCCGCATCCGCCGCGAAGACCTTCGTCCGCGCCGAGAGCGGCAGCGCGAACGTGCCCGCCCCGCAGAAAAGATCGGCCACCGTGCCCGCCCCGGCGACGCCCTCCAGCACCGCCGCCTGCAATGCCGCCTCGCCGTCCACGGTCGCCTGAAGGAAACCGCCGGGCGGGAGCGCCACGGCAACGCCATCGAACCTGACCGCAGGCTCGGCAAGCTGAAGCGCGATCTCGACGCCCGCGGCCGTCTCCGTCGCGATCCGTGCCAGTCCGGCCTGCGATGCCAGCGCCGCAAACGCGCCGACGTCGGCCGCGGGCAGCGCGAGATTGGTGAGCAGCACGTCAAAACCGGAGACGGTTTCGGTGAGGGTCATGCCGACGGCATGGCCTGTCCGAAGCCGGGGCGCGAGCGCGTCGCGAAGCGTTCGCGCGGCGTCCCAGAGCGCAGGTCGAACCACCGGGCATTCGGCGAGGTCGACAACCGCGCTGCTGCCCTCCGCGTTGAAGCCGAGGCGCACGCCGCCGCCGTCCCGAACCAGCCGGAAGCTGGCCCGCCGCCGCGCGCCGGGCGGCGAGAGGTGCGCGGGATACACCGTCTCGGGCACAATGCCGACGCCCGCGAGTGCGCCGAGGATGCGACCCGAAACGAAGCCGGCGAGCACGGCGTCGTCCGCGTGCTGCGACTGGCAGCCGCCGCAGACGCCGAAATGCGAGCAGGCCGGAGCAATATGGTACGGCCCCGGCGCGATGACGTCACCGTCCACCGTGTCTCCGGGAACCGCCCCCGCGACATAACGGCCGCTTTCGGTGACGCCGTCACCACGCGCCGCAAGACGAACAATGGTTTCCATGCTCAGCGGATCAGACCGACGAGGTCTTCCGCGATCAGCCCGTCACGCCCCCGCAGCGCGGCGTCGCCGTGACGCCACACGGCGGCGCAGGCAGCCTCGAACGGCGCGTCGCCGCGCGCGAGGTGCGCCGCGATCATGCCGGAGAGCACGTCCCCGCTCCCGGCGGTGGCGAGGCGCGGCGAGGCGTGATCGTTGATGACCGCGCGGCCGTCCGGCGCGGCGATCACCGTGTCCGGGCCTTTCAGGACGACGACGTTGCCGGACCGCGCGGCGGCGGCACGGGCGCGATCCACCTTGCTACCCGAAAGATCGCCGAACAGGCGCGCGAACTCGCCGTCATGCGGCGTCATCACCGCGCCGAGCCCGAACACCGGCGCCGGATCGTCCGCGAACAGCGAGAAGATGTCGGCGTCGAGCACCATCGGCCTTCCCGCGCCCAGCACCGCCCCGGCCCGCGCGCGCGCCGCTGCATCGCGGCCGAGGCCCGAGCCGAGCACGATGGCATCCGCGCGGTCGAGGTCGATCGCGGAAAGCGGCTGCACGACGAGCGACGACGGCGGCAGCGCCGTTTCCGACGCCAGCGTCACATAACCCGCCCCGGCCCTCTGCGCGGCGCGGGCGGCGAGCCATGCCGCACCCGCCATCGCCCCCGACACGACGAGCACATGCCCGCGCCGGTACTTGTGCGTGTCCGTCGCCAGAGCCGCGGCGGACGGCGCGCCGTTCCGGAACAGCCGCGTCCCGATCTCGCCGAGACCGATGTCGGCCACCACGACCCGCCCGCAGCGCGCTGCGGCGGGATGCAGCAGGTGCGACGGTTTCAGCGCGCCGAATGTGACGGTGAGGTCCGCGCGCGCCAGCGGGGACAGCGCCGCACCGTCGTCGGTCGCCGCGCCGCTCGACAGATCGAGCGAGACGACGACGGAAGATACGCGTGCAAGCGCATGAAACTGCGAAAGAAGCGGCTCTTCCAGCCCGCGCGTCAACCCGGTTCCGAACAGCGCATCGACGAGCACGAAGCGTGGCTCCGCCGCCGGGATGTCGATGACCGGAGCGTTCCAGAGCGCGGCGGCCTGCTGCGCGGTCTCGGTGGCCGGCGGCGCCAGCGCGGCGACCTCGACCGGCCAGCGACGCGCCCTCAGCGCATGGGCCACGACATAGCCGTCGCCGCCGTTGTTGCCCGGCCCCGCCAGCACCAGAACCGGCGCGGGACCGTAGAACGCCGCGATGCCTGCCGCGGCGGCCTCGCCCGCGCGCCGCATGAGTTCGAAGCCGCTCGTCCCGGCGGCGATCGCTGCGGCTTCCGCGGCGCGCATCTCGGCGGCGGTCACCACGGGCTCGCGCGGCAGAAGCGGCGGATATTCAGCTGGCATGGAAAGACCCGACACCGATCGCGGCGGACTTGTCAACGCGCACCGTTCTTGCGACAGCATACGACGTCATGCGACTTCCCGTACTTGTCATTCTCGCCGTCACGCTCATCGTCGGCGCCTGCGCGCCGTCTCCTTTCTATACCGGCGGCATCAGGACGACGCCCGGCGAGATTCCCCGCGATTCGCGCGGTGAGCCGGTGTGGTCGGCGATCCGCCCGCCACAGGAGAGCGGGAACGACCCGGCCATGCCGCCGCAGCCGAAGACCATCCCCGCGCTGCCGCTGCCGACATCGCCCGTTTCCCTCTCGTCGCGGTCAGATGTCGGCGTAGACGTGGCGCTCGGCGCGGGCGCCGGGATGCGTGCAGGCGCCCTTGCTGGCCGGGCCGACGTTCTGGGCGTAGCGCCAGAGCGCGCCGGACTGGTAGGCGTTGACGCGGGGCTGCCAGCGCGCGCGCCGCTCGGCGAGAACATCGTCGCCGACGAGGAGGTCTATGGTGCCCTCCACGGCGTTGATGCGGATGCGGTCGCCGTTCTCGATGAGCGCGATGGGTCCGCAGTCGGAAGCCTCGGGGCCGACGTGGCCGATGCAGAAGCCGCGCGTCGCGCCGGAGAAGCGGCCGTCGGTGATGAGCGCCACCTTGTCGCCCATGCCCTGCCCGTAGAGCGCGGCGGTGGTGGCGAGCATTTCGCGCATCCCGGGGCCGCCCTTGGGGCCCTCGTAGCGGATCACGAGAACCTCGCCCTCCTCGAACTGGCGGTTCTCGACGGCGGCGAACGCGTCCTCCTCGCAATCGAAGACGCGGGCCGGGCCTTCGAAGGTGAGCTTGGCGAGCCCGGCGACCTTCACGATCGCGCCGTCGGGAGCGAGCGATCCCTTGAGGCCGACGACGCCGCCCGTTGGCGTGATCGGGTTTGAAACCTCGCGGATGACCTTCTGGTCGGGGTTCCAGGTGATTTCCTCGATGTTCTCACCCAGCGTCTTGCCCGTCACGGTCATGCAGTCGCCGTGCAGGAAGCCGCCGTCGAGCAGCGTCTTCATCACCATGTAGACGCCGCCCGCGTCGTGCATGTCCTTCGCCACGTACTGGCCGCCCGGTTTCAGGTCCGCGACGTAAGGCGTTGATTTGAAAATCTCGGCGACATCGAAAAGGTCGAATTCGATCCCGGCTTCGGACGCCATCGCCGGCAGGTGCAGGCCGCCGTTCGTGGAGCCGCCCGTCGCCGCGACGACGCGCGCCGCGTTCTCGAACGCCTCGCGCGTGCAGATGTCGCGCGGGCGGAGGTTCAGTTCGATCAGCTTCATCAC
>JACFNY010000544.1 GCA_019454625.1 Sphingomonadaceae bacterium | reverse complement strand
CGTCAACCAGTATCCGCATCTGCCGCGCGACTGCGGCGGCCGCTCCTGCGACCTGAACTTCCCGGTCGCGGACGCCAGCGAGTTCGTGCGCGCGGTAGCCGAGCGCTCCGCGCCGCTGCATGCGCAGATGGAGGCGCTGCTGCTGGTCAACCGCGAGGCGCTGGAGGCGGACGACGCCCGCGCCGGCGACATCGCGCGCATCGTCGGCGACGATCGGATCATCGAGCCGGAGGCGCGCTCGATCCGCGACGAGATCGTCGATTTCCTCGACCTGCCCGGCCCGGACGACACGACCATCGTCTTCGTCGCCGGCCACGGCATCAATGTCGACGAGGACTATTACGTGCTGCCGACCGACGCGCGCAAGCAGGACGGCGACCGCTGGCGGCGCTCCTCGCTGGTCGCGTGGTCGGACATCCACGAGGCGATCGAGCGCGCCAGGGGACGGCGCCCGATGCTGCTCGATACCTGCCACGCCGCGGGCGCGTTCAACGCCAAGCTGGAAAAGGAAGCGGCCGACGCGCGCATCGTCGTGCTGGCGGCGACGGCGACCAACAACACCGCGGCCGAGCTTGCCGATCTCGGCCACGGCGCGTTCACATGGTCGGTGCTCGAAGGCATCCGGGGCGCGGCCAATACCGGCGGCGACGGCGTGCGCATCCTCGGCCTGTCCGACTATGTCGACCGCGAGGTGCGGCGGCTGACGGGCGAGCGCCAGCAGCCCTTCTACCACCTGCCGCGTACCGAGAACTTCCTGGTGGCGCGGCGGTGAGGTCGAGGGCGCGCGGCGAACGGAGCGGGTGAATCAGGCCGGCGGCCTTCGCCGTTCTTCTCCTCCTCGCCTGCGCGCCTGCCTTCGCCGCCTCGTGCCCCGAGGGCGAGACGCGCTTCGGCGCGGGCTTCTATCCCGGTCCCTATCTGTTCGAGACGGCGATCGCGGCCGAAAAGCACCATCCGCCGTCGAAGGCCAGGCTGTCCGGCATCACCGTGCCGCATCACCTCGTCGTGCCGCGTCTGATCGCGCGCGGCTTCCGCGCCGCCTCCGGCTTCGATTACGACCGGGTGATCCTGCTCGCGCCCGACCATTTCCTGAAGATCGAGGGAGCCGCCTTCGCCACCACGCGGCGCGGCTTCGACACGGTGCTCGGACCGATCGACGTCGACCAAGCGGCGGCGGATGCGCTGATCGCGGGCGGGGCGGCCGATTCCTGCCTG
>JACFNY010000543.1 GCA_019454625.1 Sphingomonadaceae bacterium | reverse complement strand
ATGTCGCCGATAGACGGGATCGAGCCGAAGAAACGCGAGGCGGCGACGCCGATGGCGACGCCCGCCACGGACCCGGCCAGGCCGATGCACAGGCCTTCGAGCACGATCAGCCTGACGACCTGCCCGTCGCTCCAGCCGATGGCCGCCAGCATGCCGTTCTCGCGGGTGCGCTCCTGTACCGAGAGGAGCTGGGTCGAGAGCAGGTTCAGCGCTCCCATGACGATCGCCACCACCGAGATCGCCTGGGAGACGGCGCGCAGGACCGAAATGTTGCGGTCGCTCTGCAACTGGTCGGCCAGTTCGTGCATGTCGGAAACGATGACCGGCAGGGCATCGCCGATCCGCTTGCGGACCGCCGCCGCCTCCGCCGCGTCGAGCCCGGTTTCCAGTTGCACGGTGAAATAGCTCACCTGTCCCTCGCGGAACGTCGCTTCCTGGAGATGCCCGAGCGACATGATCGCCATGCCGCGGTTCATCGGCGTGCCGTATCCGGTGACGCCGGAAACGAGGAATTCCTCGTCGAACAGCTCGACGACGTCGCCGGCCCGCGCCGACAGCGTCTGCGCGACGATGTCGCCGAGCAGCACCTCGCGGCCGTCCGCCGCCGGAAGCCGCCCCGAAAGAAGCGGCGCGCTCCGCCAATCGGCCGCTTCCGGCTGCCAGCCCGTCACGAGGACGTGCTGGCCCTCGCCGGTGGCCGAGAACGCAAACAGCTCCGCGGCGACGGACCTGACGCCTTCGATCGCGGCGAGATCGCCGGCCATCGCCTCGGGCAGACGCATCGCCGTGACGTCGACGATGCCGCGCGGCCCGACGATCAGCTCGCTGCCGCGTTCGCTGAAGCCCTGCGAGAGGCTTTCGGTGATACCGCGGCCGAGCGCCAGCAGCGCGACCGCCGTGCCGATGGCGAGCGCGATGCCGATGATCGTCAGCACCGTGCGGGCCGGCCGGCGCTTCAGGTTGCTGGCGGCGAACGTCACCAGCCTCATGCCGCCCCGCCCCGCATCGCGGTGTCCTCGACGATCCGGCCGTCGGACATGCGCACGACGCGCCCGCACCGGGCGGCGAGCGCGGGATCGTGGGTGACGAGGACAAGGCACATCCGGCGCTCGCGCTGCAACTCGAACAGCAGCGCCGCCACCGCCTCCGTATTGGCGCTGTCGAGGTTGCCCGTCGGCTCGTCGGCGAAGAGCACCTCGGGCTCGCGGACCAGGGC
>JACFNY010000049.1:2642-10082 GCA_019454625.1 Sphingomonadaceae bacterium | reverse complement strand
ATCAACCAGACCGGCAAGTCGGACGACAAGGCGGGCGATTCCGCGCCTGCGGAGCCTGCCGTACCGTGATCCGCACGGCGGCCCGCGCCGCGCTCGGCATGGTGCTGCTCGCCGCGCCGGCGGCCGCTCAGCCTGCGCCTGCACCTGAGCCGGCGGCACCTGCGCCCAAGGCGGCGTCGGCGAAGCTTCCGACCCCGAACGCGGAGCGCGTGCTCGTGATCGGCGTGCTCGACAAGGTGAGCAGCGAGACCCGGGACCTGACGCTGAAGCCGGGGGAAACCGTGAGCTTCGGCAAGATCCGCATCGCGGCGCGCACTTGCGAGGCGTCGCCGCCGTGGCAGCGCCCGCATACCGGTGCGTTCCTCCAGATCGACGGGCCGGGCCGCGACAACAAGGTCAGACGCCTGTTCTCGGGCTGGCTTTTCGCCGAAAGCCCGTCGCTCAACAGCTTCGACAACGCCCGCTACGACGTCTGGGTCAGAAGCTGCGCGATGCGTTTCCCGGAAACCGGCCCGCGCACGGTGGTGGTCGGCAAATCCGCACCGTCTCCCTCGGCAGCAGCTACGCCCGCGCCGTCCGAACCCACAGCAAACTGATCGTCACGTTTCCGAACCGATCCATAGAGGGTTGCTGGATCGGCAGAATTTCGCGCATATGCCTCGTGCGGACAGGAGAGGCTTATGAGCGTCGAGATCGAGGATCGGGACCGGGTCAACAAGATTCCGAATCCGTATGTGATCGAGAACTGGGCGCTGCTCATCGTCGCAGCGGCGGCGTTCGCGGCGGGTCTGATGATCCTGCTCGATGGCCGTGCCCAGTGGCTTGCGGCCGGGGCGGGCGCATCGCTCGCACCGATCCTGATCGGCGTCGCCCTGTGGGGCACCGCGTTCCGGCTCGCGGCCTCGGCGCTCTCGCAGCTTCGCTTCATCCTGCCGGTCGATTATCCGAAATCGCTGTGCCCGGTCGTTGCCGACAACGTGTCCGGCAGCAGCAATGCCGCGGAAAACCTGAAGGACCAGATCCGCAAGAACGCGCTTCTGTTCGTGCCACCGCAGGATGCCGTCAGCAATCTGCTCTACACGCTGATCAAGGGCATCACGCGCGCGCCTATCCAGCTCCAGTATTTCGCACGACGTAATTTCGCGAACCTCTGCGCTGTCGCGCTTGCGCTCGCGAGCTATGTGTTCAGCCTGTTCCTGATGGGCACGACGCCGTTCGAAAACTGGCTCGGCGTCGCCTACGGCGTGGTCATGGTCTTCTGGCTGCTGCGGACGATCAATGCGAATGCGACCGCGGAGGTCTCGATGCGGCCGCTGATCATCCTCACGGTGTTCGCGATCTTCTTTCCCGTCGCCTTCCTGCTGGTCGGGCAAAGCCTGCCGACGCTCGGCGACGTCGCGGTGAACTGGCATGTCGGCTTCATGCTGGTGGCGCTGCTCGCCGTTTACGGGCTTTTCCTCGCGGCGCTGAAGAGCCAGCTCGGATCGGGCGTCAACACGCCGCCCGCGATGAAGCAGGCGGTGCTGTCGGTGAACTTCAATCCGTCGGAGCTCATCGGCGAGCTGGAACGGGTGGTGGCGCGATCGAATCCGACGCGGCTGCCGAACCGCCGCTACATCCGCATTCCGTTCCAGCTCGATGCGTCCCGCGAGGCTGGAGAGTTCCGCGCCGAGTTCCTGGAAGAGACGCAGCCGGTGAGCGCGGGGCGGCGGGAGACGGCGCAGGAAATGCTGGGGTCACCGCGGCGGCTCTGGCTCGTCGTCCTCACGGTGCTGATGACGCTGGCGGGGCTGGCGTGCGTTTTCCTCGTCTATCGTTTTGCCGGCATGTCGTGGGAGGAAACCGGCACGCTGGAGACCGGGGCATGGGCGATCGTCGCCTATACGATCGCGCTGGCGGCCCGCCGCGCGGCGCATGTGCTCTGGGGCCGTTTCGATTTCCAGTCGCGGCTGGTCTGGATGGAGCTTACCGGCGTCTACAACACGGCTTCGGCGGCGGTGGGCAACCAGTTCACGGGGAACTACAGCACGCAGAAACGTGTCGTGAATGTCGAGAATCTCACGCTCACGCTCTGGGTGACGGACCTCGAAACGGTCACGTTCGGGAAGGATGGGGACCGGTCGATCTATGGCATGTCCGGCCCGCAGGAGGCGGCCGACGCGACGATCGGTGCGCTGGTCCGGTTCTCGGAAGGCCAGTCGATGATCGTTGCGCCGGGCACGGCGGCGGACCTCGAGCGCATGAGCGCGCTCAGCGCCTTCAATCAGGGCGCGGGCAATACAGGCAGGCCGACGCTTCCGGGAACGGAAAAGCGCACCGATTCCGAAAGCTGACGCGGTCAGTCGTCCTCGCGCAGGATCGCGGCGATGCGTGCCCCTGAAATCGCTGCGCTGCCGCCCGAATCGAGCGCGCTGAAATCGGCGTCCGAAACGCCGGTCGCGCCGCCCAGCAACTGGAGATAGCGTTCGCGGCTGATCTCCACTGCGCCGAAGCGCGCGAGGTGCCCGGTCATGAACTGGCAGTCGAGCAGCCGGAAGCCGCCGACGCGCAGCCGCGCCACCAGATGCGCGAGTGCCCCCTTCGAGGCGTCGGTGCGGCGGCTGAACATGCTCTCGCCGAAGAAGGCGCCACCGATCCGCACGCCGTAAAGGCCGCCGACGAGCGTCTCCCCCTCCCAGCATTCGACGCTGTGCGCGTGGCCGATGCGGTGGAGGAACGTGTACGCTTCGCGGATCTGCCGGTTGATCCACGTGTCGGCGCGGTCCAGCGCGGGCTCGGCGCAGGCGTCGATCACCGCGTCGAAGGCGCGGTCGACGCTGTGGGTGAAGCGCTCCTGCCTCAGCGTTTTGGCGAGGCTGCGCGACAGGTGGAAGTTTTCGAGCGGAAGGATGGCGCGCTCGCGCGGCTCCACCCAGAACACATCCTCGGCGTCGCGGCTTTCCGCCATCGGGAAGATGCCGATCGAATAGGCCCTGAGCAGCAGCTCGGGGTCGAGCGCCGCGCCGCGCTTCTGCCGCGAGCTCATGCGAGCGCCACGCGCGCACCGGCGTGACGCACGAGGCGCCCGGCAAGTTCGAGTTCGAGGAGCACGGTTTGCACCACGGCGGGTGGCTCGCCCGACAGGCGAACGAGTTCGTCGACGGCGACCGGCGTCAGGCTGAGCAGGGCGGTCACGGCATCGCGCGCGCTGTCGTCGGCATCGGTGGGCGGAGGGGCTGTGAAGCGGCTGCCGCTTGTGCCGAGCCGTGCGGCCCCGAACGGCGCGATCGTCTCGGCGATGTCGGCGGCGGACTGCACGAGCGTCGCACCGTCGCGGATGAGCTGGTTGCAGCCCTGCGCGCGCGGATCGAGCGGGAAGCCGGGCACGGCCATCACCTCGCGGCCTTGCTCGCCCGCGAAACGCGCAGTGATGAGCGAGCCGGAACGCGGTGCCGCCTCGACGACGACAATCCCCGCCGAGAGCCCGGAGATCAGCCGGTTGCGGCGCGGGAAGTGGCGCGCCTGCGGCTCGGTGCCGAAAGGCTGTTCGGCGATCACGAGGCCGCGTTCGTAAAGCGCGGCGTAAAGCTCGGCGTTCTCGGGCGGGTACACATTGTCGATGCCGCCTGCGATCACGCCGATCGTACCGCCCGAAAGCGCGCCCGCGTGTGCCGCGGCGTCGATGCCACGCGCAAGGCCGGAGACGACCACGATGTCCGCTGTGGCAAGATCGGCGGCAAGCCCGCGCGCAAACCGGATCGCCGCCGCCGACGCATTGCGCGCGCCGACGATGCCCACGGTGCGGCGGTGCGCGAGCGCGATGTCGCCGCGCACGGCGAGCGCGGGCGGTGCGTCCTCGATCTCGGCGAGGAGCGGCGGATAACTGGCCTCGCCGAGGAGCAGGAAGCGCGCGCCTGCGGCTTCGACGGCCTCCATCTCGCGCCGGACCGCACCGAGGTCGGCGATCCGGACGTCGCGGCGGCCGCCCCGCCGCGCGAGGTCCGGCAGCGCATCGAGCGCCGCCGACGCGCTGCCGTAGCGGGCGGTGAGCTGCCGATAGCTGATCGGCCCGACGTTCTCGCTGCGAATCAGCCGCAGCTTCGCGATGCGTTCGGTGTCGCTGCCGGGCCGGTCAGCCATTCGGATCGGGCGTGCTCGCGCGCCCGCCGATCTTGCCCTCGGTACCTGCGCGCAGCCGCGCGATGTTCTCGTCGTGCTTCGCGATCACCAGCACCGCCATGCCCGCGAACAGCAGCGTGGCATCCCAGCGCCCGGCGAGCGCAGGCGCAAGCGGGGTGAGCGTTACCGCCATCAGCCCGGCGAGCGAGGAATAACGTGTCACGGCCGCGACCAGCAGCCACACGGCCGCGAAGACGAGCCCCGCGGGCGGATGGATGGCGAGCGCGATGCCGAGCATCGTGGCGACGCCCTTGCCGCCGCGAAACAGCAGCCATACCGGGAACAGGTGGCCAATGAACGCGCCCATACCGCCCAGGATGTCGCCGCCGTGCGCGAAGGTCTGCCCGAGCCAGACGGCGAGCGCGCCCTTGCCTGCATCGAGCAGCAGCGTCAGCGCCGCGAGGCTCTTGCCTCCCGTGCGCAGCACGTTGGTGGTGCCGATATTGCCCGATCCCATGCGGCGGATGTCGCCCATCCCGGCGAGCCGGGTGACGATGAGGCCGAAGGGAATTGCGCCCAGCAGATAGCCGACGGCGAACCAGGTCCACGGGTTTGCCAGAAGGGGCGTGTCGTCGAACATCGGCGCGGAACCTAGACCGAAGCCGCAGCGTTCGAAAGCCCCCTTCGTGAAGCCGCGCGAAGGCATCGCCAAAGCCGCTGCGACAGCCTAGAAGACCCCGCATGACAGACCGTCTCCAGATCGCTTTCGCGCAGCTCAACCAGACGATGGGCGACCTTCGCGGCAACGCCGACGCCATGCTCGCCGCGCGCGCGAAGCAGCCGGAAGCGGACCTTGTCGTCACCTGCGAACTCTCGCTGATCGGCTATCCGCCCGAAGACCTCGTGCTGAAGCCCTCGCTGGTGCGCGCCGCCGAGGCGGAGCTTCAGCGCATGGCGGAAGCGACAGCAGACGGCGGCCCCGCCATGCTGGTCGGCAGTGTGCTTGCGGAGGACGGCAAGCTCCACAACGCGATGGCGCTGCTCGACGGGGGGAAGATCGCCGCATGGACGCGCAAGCACGAGCTGCCGAATTACGGCGTGTTCGACGAGAAGCGCGTGTTCGCGCCCGGCCCCTTGCCGGGTCCGCTGGCGTTTCGCGGCGTGCGGCTCGGCGTGCCGATCTGCGAGGACATCTGGTTCCCGGACGTGTGCGAGTGCCTCGCCGAAACAGGTGCCGAGATCCTGCTCGTTCCGAACGGCAGCCCCTACGAGCTGGACAAGGACGACAAGCGGCTGTCGCTCGCCGCGATGCGCGTCGCCGAAACCGGCCTGCCGCTCGCGTACCTCAACCGCGTCGGCGGGCAGGACGAGATCGTCTTCGACGGCGCCAGCTTTGTGATGAACGCGGACCGCCGCATCGCCGTGCAGTTCCCGGACTGGGAGGAGCGCGTCACGCTCACCATCTGGGTCCGCACCGCGCAGGGCTGGGTGTGCGAGGAAGGACACAAGCACCGCCTCGATCCGTACCCGGAGGACATCTACCACGCGATGCAGATCGGCCTTGCCGATTACGTGAACCGCAACCGCTTCCCCGGCGTCGTGCTCGGCCTGTCGGGCGGCATCGATTCGGCGCTGTCGGCGGCGGTGGCGGTGGATGCGCTGGGGGGCGACCGCGTGTGGTGCGTGATGATGCCGTCGCGCTTCACCTCGAAGGACAGTCTCGACGATGCCGCCGAGTGCGCGCGGATGCTCGGCTGCCGCCTCGACACGATTCCCATCGAGCCCGCCGTCGAGGCCTTCAACGCGATGCTCGCGCCGGTGTTCGAAGGCAAGGCGCGCGACATCACCGAGGAGAACATCCAGTCGCGCATCCGCGGCCTCACGCTGATGGCGCTTTCCAACAAGTTCGGCCACATGCTGCTCACCACGGGCAACAAGTCGGAGATGTCGGTGGGTTACGCCACGATCTACGGCGACATGGCGGGCGGCTATTCGGTGCTGAAGGACGCTTACAAGACGACCGTGTTCGCGCTCTCACGCTGGCGGAACGCGAACCGGCCGAAACTGGCGCTCGGACCCAACGGCCCCGTGATGCCGGAGCGTGTCATCACCAAGCCGCCCACCGCCGAGCTTCGCGAGAACCAGAAGGACCAGGATTCGCTGCCGCCCTACGAGGTGCTCGATCCCATCCTCACCGGGCTCGTCGAGGAGGAGCTTTCGGTGGCGGAGATCGTTGCGCGCGGTTTCGACCGCGAGACTGTCGCCCGCATCGAGCGCCTGCTCTACGTCGCCGAATACAAGCGCCGCCAGTCGCCGCCGGGCGTCAAGATCGGCGTGCGCAACTTCGGGCGCGACCGCCGCTATCCGATCACCAACGCCTTCCGGACCTCATGACCGTCACCACCCGCTTCGCTCCGTCACCCACGGGCTATCTCCATGTCGGCAACGTCCGCACCGCGCTCCACAACTGGCTGTTCGCGCGGAAGCACGGCGGGCGTTTCCTGCTGCGCCTCGACGACACGGACACGGAGCGCTCGCGCGCGGAATACGCCGATGCGATCCGCGCCGATCTCGCATGGCTCGGGCTTGTGCCCGATGCCGAGTATCGCCAGTCGGACCGGCTTGCCCGCTACGATGAGCAGTTCGGAAAGTTGGTCGCGGACGGGCGCATCTACCCGTGCTTCGAGACCGCCGAAGAGCTTGAGGTGCGCCGCAAGATCCAGCTCTCGCGCGGCCTGCCGCCCGTCTACGACCGTGCGGCGCTGAAGCTGACGGCGGACGAGATCGCCGCGCGACAGGCGGCGGGCGAGCGGCCGCACTGGCGATTCCGGCTGGAGACGGGCGCGCCCGTCCGGTGGCACGACCTGATCCGGGGCGAATCGCATATTGATCCGGCCTCGCTCAGCGATCCCGTCGTGCGCCGCGCCGACGGCTCCTACCTCTACATGCTCCCCTCCGTGATCGACGACATCGACATGGGCGTCACGCATGTCATCCGCGGCGAGGACCACGTCACCAACTCGGGCGTGCAGATCCAGATGTTCGAGGCGCTGGGCACGAAGCCGCCGGTATTCGCGCACGAGGCGCTGATCACCGGCACGGAAGGCGCGCTGTCGAAGCGGCTCGGCTCGGCGGGCATGGCGCATTTCCGCAAGGTGGGCATCGAGTCGGTCGCCATCGCCGCGCTGCTCGCGCGTCTCGGCACGTCGGATTCGGTCGAGCCGGTGACAAGCCTCGACCCGCTCGTCGAGCATTTCGATTTCGGGCACTTCGGGCGCTCCGCCGCGCGCTTCGATGAGGCGGACCTGCGCCAGTTGAACGCCCGCATCCTGCATCACCTCG
>JACFNY010000049.1:0-2625 GCA_019454625.1 Sphingomonadaceae bacterium | reverse complement strand
TGCCGACCGTCTGCCGCCCGGCATGGACGCCGCAGCGTGGGAGGTTCTGCGCCCGAATCTCGAAACCATTGCGGACGCCGCCGACTGGTGGCGTGTCGTCGAAGGCCCGGTGGCCGCCTCGTCCGAAGATGCCGACTATCTCGCGCTTGCGGCGGACACACTCGAATCGCTGCCGTGGGCGCCGGGTGTCTGGTCGGCGCTCACCGCCGCGCTCAAGGCCGCGACCGGCCGCAAGGGCAAGGAGCTGTTCCTGCCGCTGCGCCGCGCACTGACGGCCCGCGACCACGGTCCGGAAATGGCGGGGCTGCTGCTGCTCATCGGTCGCGACCGGGCGCTCGCACGCCTGCGGGCGCGCTGATGCACTGGCGCTTTTCCCCGTGCGCTCCTATCTGCTCTCCGGCATGAGTATAACCGGCATTTTCGGACGCATCCGCGCACGGATCGCCGCCATCGAACGGCGGCAGTGGGTCATCGGCGGCCTGTCCGTGCTGATGACCTTCATCGTCATGTTCACGTTCCTGATCGAGAACCGCTACGGCTACCTGAAGCCGGACCCGATCATCGCCTATTTCAAGAACTGGGAGGATGGCCGCTCGCGCGCCGATGCGCTCGCCGAGCAGGAGGAAGAGGAACGGCTGATGCAGGAGCAGGCGGACGCCGTCGCCGCGCAGCTCGACATCAACGCGGGCGAGGCTGCGCCTGCCGCCCCGGAGCCGGGACTGGCAAGCGAATGAGCGAGGCGGCGCGGCTGATGGATGCCGCCATCCGCCTGTCGCGCCGCGGCCTCGGCCGCACGGCGCCCAATCCCAATGTCGGCTGCCTTGTCGTGAAGGGCGGTATCGTCGTCGCGCGCGGATGGACGCAGCCGGGCGGCCGCCCCCACGCCGAAGCGGTCGCGCTGGAGGCAGCGGGGGAGGATGCCCGCGGCGCCGCGCTTTACGTCAGCCTCGAACCCTGCGCGCATGTCAGCGCGCGCGGTCCGGCCTGTGCCGATCTCATTGCCGCTTCGGGTGTCGCGGCCGTTCATATCGCCGTGCTCGACCCCGATCCGCGCACGGTGGGGCAGGGCGCCGCGCGCCTGCGCGACGCGGGCATTGCCGTCACCGTCGGCACCGGCGAAGCGGCGGCGCGCGACGCGATGGCGGGTTTCTTCTCGCGCATGGAGCTTGGCCGCCCGCGCATCACGCTGAAGCTCGCCATGTCGATCGACGGCCGCGTGTCGATGCCAGGCGGCGAGAGCCGGTGGATCACGGGGCCGGAGGCGCGCGCGCATGTGCACCTCCAGCGCGCGCTTGCGGACGTGATCGTCGTCGGGCGCGGCACGCTGGAGGCGGACGATCCCTCGCTCGACGTGCGTCTGCCGGGGCTCGAGGAATGCAGTCCGCGTCCCGCCGTGCTCAGCGCGACGCTCGACGCGATTCCGCCATCGGCGAAATTCGCGGGGCGCGATCCGCTGCTGCTCGCATCGACCGACGAACTTTGCAAAGTTATCGTGAACGACGTGTTTGTCGAGGGCGGCCCGGCGACGGCAAGTACACTCCTTGCCGCCGATCTCGTCGATAGGATTCTCGTCTACCGTGCGCCCATCGTCATCGGGGACGGCGCGCCGGGCGCCGGGCGCACCGGGCTCGAACGGCTGGCGGACGCGCACGGCCGCTGGCGAATCAGCGATTCGCGCGCGCTTGGCAACGACCGACTCGAAGTCTACGAGCGGACGCGCTAGAGGGAGCGCCATGTTCACGGGCATCATCACCGACATCGGCACCGTCACCAAAGTGGAAACGCGCGGCGACACGCGCCTCACCATCGCCTGCGGCTATGACATGGCGGGCGTCGACATGGGCGCCTCCATCGCCTGTTCGGGCGTCTGCCTGACGGTGGTGGACAAGGGCGCGGACTGGTTCGCCGTCGACGTTTCCGCCGAAACGCTCTCGAAGACCGCGGCGGCGCGCTGGCAGGAAGGCGCGCGGCTCAACCTCGAACGTGCGCTCAAGGTGGGGGACGAACTCGGCGGGCACATCGTCACCGGCCATGTCGACGCCGTCGGCCGCATCGAATCGGTGGAGGCGGTCGGCGACAGCCACGTGTTCCGCATCCATGCGCCGAAGACCGTCGCCGCCTATCTCGCGCCCAAGGGGTCCGTCGCGCTCGACGGCGTCTCGCTCACCGTCAACACGGTCGAGGACACGGCGGACGGCGTTGTCCTCGTGTTCAACCTCATCCCGCACAGCGCCGCGCACACCACGTTCGGCGGTGCGAAGACGGGCGACGGCGTGAACATCGAGATCGACGTGCTGGCGCGCTACATCGGGCGGATGCGGGATCTCGCGGCCTGAACACCATCCTGTGAAAATTCGCAATTGCGATCACATCGGGGTGTGATACGACGTGCCGCATGAGCCAGATCCTGATTGAAACGATTCGCGGCCTCGTCGGCAAGGGCGAACTCTCCCGTTCCGGGCTTGCACGCGCCGCCGGCCTTCACGCCAACACGCTCCGCGACATCGATTCGCCCGAGTGGAACCCGACCGCCGAGACGCTCCGCAAGCTGGAGCTGTACATGGCGTCGAACAGCGACCGCCCCGCGCTCGTCCCCATCGAGGAGATCATCGAGGAGGCGCGCAA
>JACFNY010000542.1 GCA_019454625.1 Sphingomonadaceae bacterium | reverse complement strand
GCGCCTTCTGAGCGTCCATCTCCTCTTTCTTCTTCTTGCCCATCGCGCGGCGCAGAAGATCGGCTTCACCGAGCGAGTAGCCGGCGAGCAACTGCGCCGCCTGCATCACCTGCTCCTGATAGACGATGACGCCGAAGGTTTCCTTCAGCACCTGCTCGAGCTTGGGGTGGATGTAGTCGGGCTGCTCGTAGCCGTGCTTGCGCGCGTTGTAGGTCGGAATATTCGCCATCGGACCCGGGCGATAGAGCGCCACGAGCGCGATGATGTCCTCGAAACGGTCGGGACGCATCTCGACGATGGCCTTGCGCATGCCCGAACTTTCAATCTGGAACACGCCGACCGTGTCGCCGCGTGAGATCATCTCGTAGGTCTTGGTGTCGTCGAGCGGAATCTTCTGGATATCGAGATCGATCCCGCGCTGGCGGATGAGATTGACGGCCGTCTCGATGACGGTCAGCGTCTTGAGGCCGAGGAAGTCGAACTTCACCAGCCCCGCCTTCTCGACCCACTTCATGTTGAACTGGGTTGCGGGCATGTCGGATTTCGGGTCGCGGTAGAGCGGCACCAGCTCGGAGAGCGGCCGGTCGCCGATCACGATGCCGGCGGCATGCGTCGAGGCATGGCGATAAAGCCCTTCGAGCTTCAGCGCGATATCGAAAGCGCGCTTGACGCGCGCGTCTTCCTTCTGCGCCTCCTGCAGGCGTGGCTCGTCCTCGACCGCCTGTTTCAGCGTCACCGGATGCGCGGGATTGATCGGGATCAGCTTGCACAGCCGGTCGACCTGCCCGTACGGCATCTCCAGCACGCGGCCGACGTCGCGCATGACGCCGCGCGCCTGCAGCGAGCCGAAGGTGATGATCTGCGCGACCTGGTCGCGTCCGTAGCGTTCCTGCACGTAGCGGATCACTTCATCGCGGCGGTTCTGGCAGAAGTCGACGTCGAAGTCCGGCATCGACACGCGCTCGGGATTGAGGAAGCGCTCGAACAGGAGGTCGTACTGCAGCGGATCGAGCTCGGTGATGCCGAGCGCGTAGGCGACCAGCGAGCCCGCGCCCGAGCCGCGGCCGGGACCGACCGGGATGCCGTTGTCCTTCGCCCACCGGATGAAGTCCGCGACGATCATGAAATAGCCGGCAAAGCCCATCGTGGCGATGACGCCGAGCTCGACCTCGAGCCGCTCGTGGTAAGCCGCTTCCTCCTTCGCGAGCCCGACGCCGGTCTC
>JACFNY010000048.1:1764-10098 GCA_019454625.1 Sphingomonadaceae bacterium | reverse complement strand
CGGGGTCTGTCTTCGCCTTCCTGATCTTCTGCGCGATGGCGTCGGTGTCGTCGGCGAGGTTGATGCGGCTCATGTCCGAAGGATCGGACTTCGACATCTTCGCGGTGCCGTCGCGCAGCGACATCACGCGCGTCGCCGGGCCCTGGATCACGGGCTCGGGAAGCGGGAACAGCTGCACGCCGTAGTCGGTGTTGAACTTCTGCGCGATGTCGCGGGAGAGCTCGAGGTGCTGCTTCTGGTCCTCGCCCACCGGCACGTGCGTCGCCTTGTAGCCGAGGATGTCGGCCGCCTGCAGCACGGGATAGCCGAACAGCCCGACGGAGGCGCCCTCGCGGTCCTTGCCCGACTTCTCCTTGAACTGCGTCATGCGCTGCATCCAGCCCATGCGCGCGGTGCACATCAGGATCCAGCACAGCTCGGCGTGCATGTGCACCTGGCTCTGGTTGAAGAGCACGGCGCGCTCGGGGTCGATGCCGCTCGCGAGCAGTGCGGCGGCCATCTCGTGGATGCCCCGGCGCAGCGCCTCCGGCTCCTGCCACAGCGTGATCGCGTGCAGGTCCACGATGCAATAGACGCATTCGTGCTGGTGCTGCATGTCCACCCAGTTGCGGATGGCGCCGAGGTAGTTGCCGAGGTGCAGGTTGCCGGTCGGCTGGATGCCGGAAAAGACGCGCGGTTGGAAAGACTGTGTCATAGCGCGCCGCCGTTAGGCCCCGCGCGGCATGAAGGTCAAGCGATGTTGCTCAGGCGCCGTTGCCGCGCCTGAGCTTGGCGAGGTGTTCGTGGTGGAAGCCGCCGATCGTCCAGAGCGTCCCGAAATAGAGACCCGCCCCGGTCACGACGACCCCCGTCAGTGCGCCCGCACGCACCAGCGCGCCGCCGGTGAAGGCGGACCCGAGCGCGTTCGTCACCCACAAGAGCCCGGCGGCCATCACGAGCGCGGCGAGAAGCTGCTTGCCGACGCGCAGGAGCACTGCGCCCGTCAGCGTGAAATGCCCGCGCCGGTGCAGGATCGTGTAGAGCAGCGCGCAGTTGAACCAGCTCGAAACGGCGGTCGCCGCTGCAAGCCCCACGATTCCGAAACGGTCGATGACGAGCAGGATCACGGCGACGTTGAAGGTGAGCGCCGCCGCCGCGGTCTTCACCGGCGTCTTCGTGTCGCCGCGCGCGAAGAAGCCGGGCGTCAGCACCTTGATCAGCACATAGGCGGGAAGCCCGGCGACGAGCGCCACCAGCACCCCCGAGGTGACGGCGACATGCTCCGCCGTGAACCGTCCGCCAAGGAAGATCGCCTCCACGATCGGGTGCGCGGCGACGGCGAGCGCCACGGCGGCGGGCAGCGTCAGCAGCATCGAAAGCTCGACCGCCGTGCCTTGCAGCTTCTGCGCGCCGTCCGCGTCCGCGCGCGCGATGAGGCGGCTGAGCGCGGGCAGGATGGCGGTGCCGAGCGCGATGCCGACGACGCCGAGCGGCAGCTGGTTCAGCCGGTCGGCATAGTTGAGGAAGCTCATCGCGCCCTCCTCGAGCCGCGTCGCGAAGAACGTGTCGATGAGCTGGGAGAGCTGGTAGATGCCCGCGCCGAATGTCGCCGGCACGATGATGCGGCCGAGTTCCCGCACCTTCGGGTCGAGTCGCGGCCAGCGGAGACGCAGCGTCAGCCCGGCCCGGCGCACGGCCCACAGCAGCCACACGAACTGCACGATACCGGCGATGGTCACCGAAACCGCGAGCGCGCGCGCCGTTTCCGCGCTGTCGCCCGTGGTGCTGCCGAAGAACAGCACGCAGATGATGAGGCAGAGGTTGAGCAGGATCGGCGCGGCGGCGGCGGCGGCGAACTTCGACATGGAGTTGAGCACGCCCGAGAGCAGCGACACGAGGCTGATGAGCAGCAGGTAGGGAAAGGCGATACGCGTCAGCTCGACGGTCAGCTCGAACTTGCCCGGCACGTCCTTGTAGGCGCTCGCCATCAGCCAGACGACGCCGGGCATGAAGATCTCGAACAGCGCCGTGAACAGCAGCAGCACGGGCAGGAACACCGAAAGCACGTTCGCCGAGAAGCGCTCGGCCGCCTTCATGCCGCCGGGGCCGTGCAATTCCTTGCTGAACATCGGCACGTAGGCCGCGCTGAACGCGCCTTCCGCGAACAGGCGGCGGAAGATGTTCGGCAGCTTGAACGCCACGAAGAAGGCGTCCGCGCCCGCGCCTGCGCCGAGCAGGCGCGAAAGCAGCATGTCGCGGGCAAAGCCGAAAACGCGGCTGACGAGGGTCAGCCCTCCGATGACGCCGACGCTCTTGACGAGCGACATGGGCGCTGCCTCCCGCGAGGCCTCAGGCGTGCCCGATCTCGCCGGACTGGCCTGCCTCTTCCGCCTGCTGCTGGCGGGCGAAATAGAGCTGCGCGAAGTCGATCGGGTCGAGCATCAGCGGCGGGAAGCCGCCGTCGCGCGTCGCGTCCGCGAAGATGCGGCGGGCGAACGGGAACAGCTGGCGCGGCGCCTCGACGACGAGGAACAGCTCGAGGTGCTCCTGCGGCACGTTCTGCAGGCCGAACAGGCCGCCGTAGAGGAGCTCGGTGATGAAGGCGGTCTTGCCGGTTTCGAAGGTCGCGTTCGCGGAGAGCTTCAGCTCCACCTCGTAGACGTTCTCGCCCTGCTGGCGGACGCCGACATTGACGTTGATCTCGATCTTCGGCTGGCCCGCGCCCTGCTGCAGCGACTGCGGCGCGCCGGGGTTCTCGAACGACAAGTCCTTCACGTACTGCGCGAGGATGCTCACCTGCGGCAGAGCTTCCGCCGGGGCTTCGCCGCCGTTGCCGTTGATGTAGCCTTCGTCGCCCGTTTCGTTCTCGGCCATGATTCAGGTCTCAATTCTGTTGAATGTCTGGAATATCGCGCGCTCGCTAGCAGGCGCATGGAACCGGCGCAAGGCGGCGCTGTTCCTTGTATGCGGCGGAGAATAGCCTATCTTAACGGAAAACAGGTTAAGCTGCGTGGACGGGGCCGCACGGCGCTGTTAAGCAAATGCGGTTGAAAGGACGCTTGAAGGTAGAGAATCATGGGCGACAGCAGCGGACTGATCGAGATCGTCGTTCTGGCGATGCTCGCGGGGTTCATCGCCCTCCGGCTCGTCAGCGTGCTCGGCCGTCGCACCGGCCACGAGGAGCCCGCGGGCGAAATCGTCCGCCGCAGCCCCGCCGAGCAGCAGACGCCGCCGCGCGCGGGCAGCTATGATCTGCCGCCCGCCGCGCCGCTCGACCTTCCCGCCGACATGTCGCCCGCGCTGAAGGAATCGCTGAACGCGATCGCCGCGGCCGATCCCTCCTTCGATCCCGCGCGCTTCGCCGAGGGCGCCAAGGCCGCCTACCGCATGATCCTCGAAGCCTTCTGGAAGGGCGACGTCGCGGCGCTGCGCGACCTCGTTTCCGATGACATCGCCGACCAGTTCGCCGAGGCGATCGCCGCGCGCGAGGCGGAAGGGCTGACGCTCGAGAATCGCCTCGTGTCGCTTGAAAAGGTCGAGATCGTCGCCGCGCAGCTTCGCGGCGCGATGGCCGAGGTGACGCTGCGCTTCGACGCCGATCTCGTCGCCGTCACGCGCGACAAGGCGGGCAGCGTCGTCAGCGGCTCGCTGTCGGACGCGGTGCAGTCGCACGACGTCTGGACGTTCAGCCGCCATACCGGGGCCGCCGACCCCAACTGGCTGCTCATCGACACCGACGAAGACGCCTGATCACGGCGTCCTTGCGACGAATGCGGATTCCCGCCGCGACCGAAATCCGCTAGCTCTGCGCTCCGATCAGGTTTGCCGGAGTTCCGCGTGCGTCATCGCTTTTTCCCCATGCTGTTCCTGCTCGCGGTCGCCGCGTGCGCGTCGCCGCGCGCCGTCACGACGCCTGCCGCGCCGGTGTCGCCGGGCGCGCAGCCTGCGCCGGTTGCGCCCGCAGGGCCTGCGACGGCGGCGGCGCTCGGCGCCGCACCCGCCACGTTCGCCGAGATTCCCGGCTGGGAAACCAACGACTTCGCCGCCACCCTCGCCGCGTTCCGCAAGTCCTGCCGCGCCGTCACGCGCCGCACGGACCTCTCCGGGCTCACCATCGCGTCCGACTGGGAAACCGCCTGCAACCTCGTTCCCGCCGCCACTGACCCGCGCGCCTTCTTCGAGGTGAACTTCACGCCTGTCCGCGTCGGCACCGGCGCGGCGTTCGTCACCGGCTACTACGAGCCGGAGATCGCGGGATCGCGCACGCGCGGCCCCGGCTATCTGGTGCCGATCTACGGGCTTCCGGGCGACCTCGTGCGCGTCGACCAGCCCGACCCGGCCAACCCTGCCCAGATGAAGAAGGCCACCGGCCGCATCGACGAGACCGGCGCCTACCAGCTCTACTGGTCGCGCGAGGACATCGACAACGGCGCGCTGTTCGACCGCAACCTCGAGATCGCTTGGGCGGCGGACGAGGTGGAGTTCTTCTTCCTCCAGATTCAGGGCTCGGGGCGTCTGCGCCTGCCCGACGGCAGCGTCATGCGCATCGGCTACGCGGGCCAGAACGGCCGCGAGTATGTCGGCATCGGGAAGCGTCTTCGCGAGATGAACGTGCTCGCCCCCGGCGAGGCCTCGATGCAGGGCATCATGCGCTGGCTGCGCGCCAATCCCGAGGACGGCCGCAAGCTCATGCACGAGAACAAGAGCTACATCTTCTTCAAGGAACTGACCGGCGAAGGCCCGCTCGGCGCGATGGGCACGCCGGTGACGCCGGAGCGCAGCCTCGCCGCCGATCCGATGTTCGTGCCCCTGGGCGCGCCCGTCTGGCTCTCCACGCGCTACACGGATGTCGATCGCGGCATGAAGCCGTTCGCGGCGCTGATGGTGGCGCAGGATACCGGCGGCGCCATCAAGGGCGCGAACCGCTTCGACCTGTTCTGGGGCGCGGGCGAGCGGGCGCGCACCATCGCCGGCGGGCTTTCCAGCGAGGGCGCGGCCTTCATCCTGCTGCCGAAGGCGGCGGCGGCGCGTCTCACCCGTGGCGCGGCGGCCTGAACCGCCTTCGGACGCGGACGCCGCGCCCGATGACGTACTCTGGGCGAAGGTCACGGCGTCCGTCCGCCCGCTGAGATCGCGCGGCCCCCTGCCGCCGGAGCCGCCGCGGCTGCGCGTGCAGGTCCGCCCGCAGCCGATCGAAGCCCCTGAACTCTCGCGCCAGCGCGCCGCCGCCGCGCCGGCGGCCGCCTCGCTCGACGGCGGCTGGGACCGCCGCATCCGCAAGGGCAATATCGAGGCGGAGCGTACCGTCGATCTGCACGGCCACACGCAGGACGAGGCCTACGAAGCCCTCGCCGGGGCGCTCGAGCGCGCATGGCGGGACGATGTGCGGACACTGCTCGTCATCACCGGCAAGACCCGCCCCGCCGGCAAGGACGGGCGTCCGCGCGGCGTCATCGCCGCGAACTTCTCCCGCTGGGCGGCGACCCCGGCGCTCCGGCCCTTCATCGCCGCCATCCGCCCGGCGCATCCGCGCCACGGCGGCAGCGGCGCGTGGTACGTGATCCTGCGGCGCAAGCGGTAGCTGTACCGTCGTTGCCGCGAGTGGCATGATCGGGAACAGGAATCAGGGGAGATCGCCGATGACCTCGAAGACGTTCGCGTTGCTCGCCGCTGCATTGCTCCTGCCCGCGCTGCCTGTCCGTGCCGCGCCCGCCGCCGTTGCGGCCGCAGTCGCCGCGAAGGACCGCCCGGAAGCCGAGGTGAAGCTCGACGAGAGCCGCAAGCCCGCCGAGGTCCTGAAGTTCCTCGGCCTCGAACGCGACGACCGGGCGTTCGATTTCCTCGCCGGGCGCGGCTACTACAGCGAAATCATGGCCCGCGCGGTCGGGCCGAAGGGCGCCGTCGTCGCGTGGAACCCGCCCGGCATCGCCGCGAACGAACAGGCGAAGACGGCGTGGGACGGCATCCGCAGCCGCGTGAAGAACGCCTCGGCGTTCGCGGTGCCGCTGCCGAACCTCGCGCTTGCGCCCGCCAGCTTCGATTTCGCGCTGCTCCACCTCGTCTATCACGACACCTATTGGGAGAGCGCCGAATACGGCTTCGCGCGCGTCGAGCCCGCGGACGTGCTCGCGAAGCTCTACGGCGCCATGAAGCCGGGCGGCATCGTCGGCGTCATCGACCATGTCGGCCCCGCGGGCGCCGACACGCGCGCCGAGGCGGACAAGACACACCGCATCGACCCCGCCGTGATCCGAGCGGATTTCGAGCGCGCCGGTTTTGCTTTCGAAGGCGAATCGGATGTGCTGCGCGTGCCGGGCGACGACCTGTCGAAGTCGGTGTTCGATCCCGCCGTGCGCGGCAAGACCGACCGCGTCGTCTACAGGTTCAGCAAGCCGGACGGCGCCCCGAAGGATGATCTCGCGATGGCCTGCGACGTGGACAAGGCGCAAGGTTTCATCGGCCGGCCCGCCGACGAGGCGACGGTCGGGAAGATGAAGGCGGCAACCGGCGCCCGCACCGCGCGCGTCGTGCCGCCGAACGGCGCGGTGACGATGGACTTCCGGCCGGACCGGCTGACCATCGCCACCGATGAAGGCGGCAACATCACCCGCGTTTCCTGCGGGTGATGGCCATCTAGAGAATGTACTTCGACAGATCGTTGTCGCGCGCGATGTCGGAAAGCTGCGCGTCCACGTAGGCCGCGTCGATCCTCACCGCCGAGCCGCCGCGCTCGGAGGCGTCGAAGCTGATCTCCTCGAGCAGCTTCTCGAGCACCGTCTGGAGCCGCCGCGCGCCGATGTTCTCGATGCGGTCGTTCACCTGCGCCGCGATCCGCGCGATGGCGTCGATGGCGTCGTCGGTGAAGTCGAGGTTCACGCCCTCCGTGCCGATCAGCGCCGCGTACTGCTTCACCAGCGAGGCTTCGGTGTCCGTCAGGATGCGGCGGAAATCCGCTTCCGTCAGGCCCTTGAGCTCGACGCGGATCGGCAGGCGGCCCTGAAGCTCCGGCAGCAGGTCGGAGGGCTTGGCGACATGGAACGCGCCCGAGGCGATGAACAGGATATGGTCCGTCTTCACCGGGCCGTACTTGGTGGCGACCGTCGTGCCCTCGATCAGCGGCAGCAGGTCGCGCTGCACGCCTTCGCGCGAGACGGAGCCGCCGCGCACGTCGGAAACGGCGATCTTGTCGATCTCGTCGAGGAACACGATGCCGTTATGCTCGGCCGCCTGGATCGCCTCGCGGTTCACCTCCTCCTGGTCGAGGCGCTTGTCGGACTCCTCGTTGACGAGCGCTTCCCACGCCTGCCGCACCTTCAGCTTGCGCTTCTTCGTGCGCTGGCCGCCCAGCTTGCCGAACATGCCGCCGAGGTCGATCATGCCGACCTGCCCGGCCATGCCGGGGATCTCGAAGGGCATCTGCGGGGCCTCGTCGACCTCGATCTCGATCTCCTTGTCGGAAAGCTCGCCCGCGATCAGCTTCTCGCGGAAACGGTCGCGCGTGGCGCCGCTCGCGTCCTTGCCGACGAGCGCATCGAGCACGCGCGCCTCGGCGGCCTGTTCGGCCTGATCGCGCACGCCCTTCCGCTTCGTCTCGCGGACGAGGCGGATGGCTTCCTCGACGAGATCGCGCACGATCTGCTCGACGTCGCGGCCGACATAGCCGACCTCGGTGAACTTGGTCGCCTCCACCTTCAGGAACGGTGCCTCGGCGAGCTTCGCGAGGCGGCGGCTGATCTCGGTCTTGCCGCAGCCGGTCGGCCCGATCATCAGGATGTTCTTGGGGCTCACCTCGTCGCGCATGTCCTCGGGCAGCTGCTGGCGCCGCCAGCGGTTCCTGAGCGCAACGGCGACCGCGCGCTTGGCGTCGTTCTGGCCGACGATGTAGCGGTCGAGCGCCGCGACGACGGCCTTGGGCGTGAGTGCGGAGATGGCTTCGCCCGATCCTGCGGTGTTCTTGATGGGGGCTTCGACGTTCATTGGGCCGCCTCCAGCGTTTCGATGGTGAGATTGGTGTTGGTGAAGACGCAGATGTCGGCGGCGATGTTCATGGCCTTCTGCGCCACGTCGTCCGCCGAAAGCCCGTCGATGTCGATCAGCGCGCGCGCGGCGGAGAGCGCATAGTTGCCGCCCGAGCCGATCGCGGTCACGTTGTGCTCGGGCTCCAGCACGTCGCCCGTTCCGGTCAGCACAAGCGTCACCTCGCGGTCGGCGACGATCATCATCGCCTCCAGCCGCCGGAGGTAGCGGTCTGTCCGCCAGTCCTTGGCGAGTTCCACCGCCGCGCGCTTCAGCTGGCCGGGGAAGCGCTCCAGCTTCGCCTCCAGCCGTTCGAAGAGCGTGAAGGCGTCGGCGGTC
>JACFNY010000048.1:0-1754 GCA_019454625.1 Sphingomonadaceae bacterium | reverse complement strand
AAGCCGCCGATGACGCTGCCGTCGCCGAGGCGGCGCACCTTTTTGGCGTCGCCCTTCATCACGGTGTTGCCGAGGCTGACCTGTCCGTCGCCTGCGATCACCACCTTGCCGTTCTTGCGCTCGGCGAGGATGGTCGTGCCGTGCATCACATGGTCTGCCATGATTGGAAACGTGTCTTTCGTGTGGGTGTGAGAGTATTCGCCAACTGATATAGGATGCGAAAACCACGCTTCAATTCCGCACCCGGGAGACCCGCATGAAGACCGCCATCGTCGCCGCACTGCTTGCGCTCGCCGCGTGCGGCGATACCGCGAAGCTCAGCGTGGAGGACGGCACCGGCCCGGATCCGAGACTTCCCGAGCCCGTGCGGACGCTCACCCCCACGGTCAACGTCGCGGACGCGAAGCCGTGGGCGCCGGGGGAGGCGCCGGTCGCCGCCGAGGGCTATTCCGTCGCGCTCTTCGCGGAGGGGCTCGATCACCCGCGCTGGCTCTACCGGCTGCCGAACGGCGATATCCTCGTCGCCGAAACCAACAAGCCGCCGCGCCCGGTCAAGGGCATCATGGGCCGTATCGAGGCGTACATCATGGGGAAGGCAGGCGCGGGCGTCGCGTCCGCCGACCGCATCACGCTGCTGCGCGACGCGGACGGCGACGGCACGGTGGACAGCCGCGGCGCGTTCCTGGCCGAAGGCCTCGGCTCGCCGTTCGGCATGGCATTGGTCGGGGACCGCTTCTACGTCGGCAACTACGCCGACGTGCGGGTCTGGCCCTATGCGGAGGGCGCGACGTCGCTCGCCGGACCGGGCATGAAGCTCGTCGACCTGCCGAACAGGGGCACGCGCACCGGGCACTGGACGCGGAACCTGCTGGCGAGCCCGGACGGCGGCAGGCTTTATGTCGCGGTCGGCTCGGCCTCGAACGTCGCGGAGGAGGGCATGGAGGTCGAGGAAGGCCGCGCCGCGATCCACGAGATCGACCTCGCCACGGGCAAGTCGCGCATCTTCGCCTCCGGCCTTCGCAATCCCGTGGGCATGGACTGGAACCCGGTGACGAAGGACCTCTGGACCGCCGTGAACGAGCGCGACGCGCTCGGCAGCGACCTCGTGCCCGACTACATGACGAGCGTGAAGGACGGCGGCTTCTACGGCTGGCCCTACAGCTACTACGGACAGAACGAGGACGCGCGCCCGGAGCCGAAGCGCCCCGATCTCGTCGCGAAAGCGATCAAGCCCGACTATGCGCTCGGGGCCCACACGGCGAGCCTCGGCCTTGCCTTCATGGCCGATGGCAGCGGCGCGTTCGTCGGTCAGCACGGCTCGTGGAACCGGAGGCCCCGCTCCGGCTACAAGGTGGTCTTCGTGCCGTTTTCCGGCGGCAAGCCCGCCGGAATGCCGCGCGATATTCTCACGGGCTTCCTCGTCGGCGACAATGCGAAGGGCCGCCCCGTGGGCGTCGCGTTCGACCGCACCGGCGCGGTGCTGGTGGCGGACGACGTGGGGAGCCGCATCTGGCGCGTGACCGGGCCGGGCCTCGGCACGGGCCTCAAGAGCCTTGAGCCTGCCGGGGAAGGCGCTATAGCGCCCGAATGACCCAGCGCACCGCGAGCATCGTCCGCAAGACGAACGAGACCGACATCGCCGTCGAGGTGAACCTCGACGGCACCGGCCAGTATGAGATCGAAACCGGCGTCGGCTTCCTCGATCACATGCTGGAGCAGCTCTCGCGCCATTCGCTGATGGACCTCAAGGTCCG
>JACFNY010000541.1 GCA_019454625.1 Sphingomonadaceae bacterium | reverse complement strand
TGTGCTGCGCGCCCATGGTCGGCGGCGGCGCCATCACCTTCATGGAGCGGTTCGACCCGCACGGCATCCTCGCCGCCATCGACCGCGGGCAGGTCCACTGCCTGCTCGGCGTGCCGACCATGCTCCAGTTGATGACCGAGCTGCCGGCATTCGAGGCGACCGATTTCTCGCGGGTGCGGCTGATCTGCTGGGGCGGGGCGGCGCTGCCGCAGAACGTGCTCGCCCGGCTGCGCGCCAAGGATTGCCCGCTCGGCGTCACCTACGGCATGTCCGAGGTGCCCGGCTCGATCACCATGTCGGCGCCCGGCGCGCGCGACGACGAGCTGACCCGGACCGTGGGCAGGCCGACCGTCGGCCTCGACCTGCGCGTCGTCGCCGATGACGGCCATGTCTGCGCCAAAGGCGAGGAAGGCGAGGTGCGGCTGAAGCACCCGTCCGTGCTTCATGCCTATTACCGCCGCCCGGCGGCGACGGAGGAGGCGTTCGACGCCGAGGGCTATTTCAGGACCGGCGACGTCGGCGTGCTCGACGACGACGGCAACCTGCGCCTCGTCGGCCGCAAGAAGGAGATGTTCAAGTCGGGCGGCTACAACGTCTATCCGCGCGAGATCGAGGTCTGCCTCGAGCAGCACCCGGAAGTGGCGCTCGCCGCCGTGATCGGCGTTCCCGATCCGCTCTACCAGGAGGTCGGCCACGCCTATGTCATTCCCGGTCCGGGGGCGACGCAGGACGGGCTGGCCGGGCGGCTGGCCGAGTGGTGCCGCGAGCGGCTGGCCAACTACAAGCGGCCGAAGCGCATCACCGTCAGCGCCGACCTGCCGCTGCTGCCGGTCGGCAAGGTCGACAAGGTGGAATTGAAGCGCCGCCACGCGGCCGGCTGAGGCCTGTCAACGCAGAGAACCGACGCCGAGCAGGCGCTCGACCGTCGCCGGATCGGCCGCCAGCGCGGCCGGCGCGCCGGACCAGGCGATCCGGCCGCGCTCGAGGACGATGACGGCGTCGGCGAAGTCGAGCGCGGTCCCGATCTTCTGCTCGACCAGCAGCACGGTGGTCCCGCCGCCGGCGGCAAGCCGCGACAGCGCCGCCATCAGCTCCTCGCAGACGACCGGCGCCAGCCCCTCCAGCGGCTCGTCGAGCAGCAGCACGGCCGGCCGGCCGAGGAGGGTGCGGGCGGTGGACAGCATCTGCTGCTCGCCGCCGGAAAGCTCGGCGCCGAGCTGGCCGCG
>JACFNY010000540.1 GCA_019454625.1 Sphingomonadaceae bacterium | reverse complement strand
CAGGTCGCGGCCGATGTTCAGCTCGACCAGCCGGGTCAGCTGGACGATGTCCCAGCCCCGCACCTGCTCGGCGATGAAGGTCGACACGCCGCTCTTCTGGCTCTCGACGAAGGCCGACAGCGCGGTGACGAAGCCGTGGTTCATGTCGGCGCGGATCGCCGGTTCCTGGCGAAGCTGGCGGCCGATCTCGACCAGCATGTCGGCCAGGTGGCGCCGGATCAGCGAATCGTCGGCGGCGACGTCCTGGTCGACGAAGGCGGCGAGCCCGGTCCAGAAATTCTCCGCCAGCCCGGCGAGTTCCGGCCGGGCGAGCAGGTCGCGCTTCAGCTTCTCGGCGCGCGCGGCATAGGCGGGAGAGGTGCGCAGCTCGGCGACGAAGTTCAGCGCGAAGCGGTCGAACTCGCGCCGCAAGGCGTGGTCCGGGTCGGCCTCGGCCTCGGCCAGCAGCGTGCCGGTGGCGGCGACGAACCGCTTGAGGAGGTAGGCGTCGGCCTGGAACATCGTCGCCAGCGTCGGCAATTCCTGGCGGATGCGGTCGCGGATCGCGGCCAGCGTCTCCTCGTCGCGCAGCAGCCCGCCGAAGATTCTGAGGATCTCGTCGAACAGCCGCTGATGGCGACGCTCGGCGGTGACAGCCGACAGCAACTCGGCCGCCAGCGGCGCAAGCTCGATCCTGCCGATCTGGGCGGCGAGCCGCTGGCCGATGAAGTCGCGCAGGCCCGAGCCCTGCGCCGCCGCCAGCGCCTGCGGCACCAGCCGGGCCGTGAACCTGGCAAGGCCGGAAGCGCGGCGGGAATCGGCCAGCCAGTCGGCGACGAGCAGCGCGAAATCGACCTGGCGCAGCTTTTCCCGCACCGGGGCGGGCGCGAGGAAGTTGACCTCGATGAAGCGGCCGAGATTGTCGGCGATGCGGTCCTTGTTGCGCGGGATGATCGCGGTGTGCGGGATCGGCAGGCCGAGCGGGCGGCGAAACAGCGCCACCACCGCATACCAGTCGGCGAGGCCGCCGATGGCC
The DNA here is from genome assembly GCA_019454625.1 of Sphingomonadaceae bacterium. GTDB lineage: Bacteria > Pseudomonadota > Alphaproteobacteria > Sphingomonadales > Sphingomonadaceae > Sphingosinicella. Next base: position 213 of record JACFNY010000540.1, on the reverse strand, counting down.
GCGGCCTCGGCGAAGGCGGCGACATAGGCGAGCGCTGGCAAGGTGTCCTGGAAGGCGCGCGCGGTCAGGAAGACGGCGACGCACAAGACGAGCGCGGCCGTGGCCACCCGTTTGGTCCGGCGCAGCGCGGCGAGCTTGACGCGCTCGTCGGCGTCCGCCGCGCGCGACGCCGGGAAAGCCTTGCTCATCGCCTGTCCTTTCCTCGCTTTTCGA
>JACFNY010000539.1 GCA_019454625.1 Sphingomonadaceae bacterium | reverse complement strand
CACGCCCGCCGCCTTGGCCCCGGCCTTGGCGGCCTGGCCTGCGATGTCGTCCAGCGATGCGGCGGCGACCTTCGCCAGTGCCGCGACATCGTCGAGCAGTGCCAGCAAACCGACGCTCACGCGAGGCTCCCTTCAGGCAATGGGGAATTTGCGAACGGTCCGATCCTGCGGCCCGATCCTGTGGTCCGATCCTGACGGGGCCGCGCGTTCTCGTTCGCGCGACCCGTCGTCTTGCAAGCAGTGGCCCCGGTTCAGGCCGGCAGCGGAGCCTCGCCCGGGGCGAATCCCGTCGACGACGGCGTCTGCGCCGGAGGGGTCTCGCCCGCGGCCGCGCGCTGGCGCATGATCGCGCTGCGGTCGACCGAGGCGCGCTCGGCGCGCAGCCGCTCGATCAGGCCCTCGGCCCGCTCGATGGAGCCGAGCAGCGCCACCAGCGCGCCCTTTTCGCCGGCGGCGACATCGCGGCTTTGCAGCGCCTTCCAGCGCAGCTCTTCCACCCCCGGCACGACGCTGTGGCCGGCGGGCATGCGCGGCTGCGCCCCGTCGACGAACAGCACCGTGTTCATCCCCTGATCGAGCCGCTCCAGCCCCAGCGCAAGGACGTCGCGGGCGGCGTCGGAGAACGGCTCGCGCTTCACGCGGCGCGCGATCTGGTAGAGCGATTCCGACAAGGCCGAGGTGAAGTCGACCTCCTCGATCAGCGAGGCGACGAGATCGAGCTGGTCCTTGGAAAGCCCATCCTGGAACAGATGGGCGGAGAACGACCTGATCTCGCGGCCGAGCTGATCGGTCGCGGCGTGATGCTCGACCGGGTCCTTCGGCGCGCCAGGCTTGCCGCGGGCGATGTCGAGGAACACCGCGCCCGCCTGCAACTGGCGATGGGCCTCCTGTTCGACGGCGGGCAGCGCCGCATTGAAATCGTCGATCAGCTTGCGGTCGAGATAACGCGGGATCGAGTAATCCTCGACATCCTCTTCGCTGCTGCGGCCGACGCGCGACAGCACCTGGTCGAAGACGTTGACGAAGGGAAACAGGATCAGCACGTTGAAGATGTTGAAGGCGATGGAGAAGACGCCGATCACGATCGGAACGCCGGGATAGGTGGCGCTGCCATTGATCATCACCGCCGCACCCGGATCGATGCCCCAGAAGCCGAGCGTGGTCTTGAGCAGCCAGATCGCCGGGAAGAACAGCGCCAGCACCACCGACACGCCGATGAAGTTGAAGGCGA
>JACFNY010000538.1 GCA_019454625.1 Sphingomonadaceae bacterium | reverse complement strand
CTGGAGTGCGTCGAAAACGCTGGACACTCATTCACAATCCGGCGAGGATGTTTGAATGAAAGCACGCAGAACGTTCCATCGCGAGTTCAAGCTGTCGTTGTGCCGCGACGTGGAGGAGGGCCGGATCAGCAAGCCCCGCGCCTGCCGCGAGCACGATCTGTCGCCTTCGGTGCTCGACCGATGGGTGGAAAGGCACCGCCGTTTGGGCGACGAGGCGTTTTCGGGAGGAAGCGGATTCCAAGAACCTTCCCCCGAAGCCAGGACCCGCGACCTCGAGGCGCTGGTCGGCAGACAGGCCCTGGAGATCGAGTTCCTCAAGGCGGCCATCAAAAAGGGGGATCTTCTCCGGGAGAAAAAGCCGCGGTGATCCGGGAGTTGCGGTCGTCGTTCCCGGCTCTTTCGATCTGCCGGATGTGCGCGCTCTTGAAGATCGGACGGGCTCTGGTCTACCGGGTTCCGGCCGCGCCCAGGGCGACGCGCCCCGCGCTTCTGAGCGCGATCGAGCGCATCGTGCAGCTGTTTCTGGGCTACGGGTACCGGCGGGTGCACCGGGCTTTGGCCGCGGAAGGTCTGTCGGCCAGCGTGTACGAGGTGCGCGCGGCCATGCGCGAGCACGGGCTGCTGGCCCGGCGTCCGCGTTCCAAGGGCCTCACGCGTCGGAACCCGGCGGACCGCGGGTTCGCCAACCTGATCCGGGGACTGGCGCCCGAGGCGCCGGACCGCGTGTGGGCGGCCGACCTGACCGCGATCCGCACGGCCAGCGGCGCGGTGTACATGGCCTCGATCGTGGACCTGTACTCGCGGAGGGTGCTGGCGCACCACCTGTCGCGCAATCCGGACGCCCGGCTCGCGCTGACCTGTCTGGAAAAGGCGCTGGCGTCCCGGCGTCCCGCTCCGGGCTGGGTGCACCATTCCGACCGAGGCAGCACCTACACGGCCCGCGAATACGTTTCGAGGGTCGTCGAAGCCGGAGGCTCGATGAGCATGTCCCGGACGGCGACGCCCACGGACAACGCGGTCATGGAGAGCTTCTATCGGACTCTGAAAGTCGAAGAAGTCCGTCCGAACCGCTATTCGTCGTTCTCGGAGGCGGAGTCCTCGCTGAGCGCGTTCGTCCGGCTCTACAACGAGCGGCGCATGCATTCCAGCCTGAACTACCTCTCACCCGACCAGTTCGAGGCCCGTGCCGGTGACCAGGGCCGATGAGTGTCTACGTTTTTCGGCGCATTTCA
>JACFNY010000537.1 GCA_019454625.1 Sphingomonadaceae bacterium | reverse complement strand
GGCAAAGGGCGGCACGCTGCCCGTCCTCGCGACGCTCACCCGCCGCGAGGCCGCGCCAGGCGCCACCTTCCGCTACCGCACGCCGATCGCGGATGCCGCCGCATGGGTGCTGCGCCGCGCGACCGGGCGTTCGCTCGCGAGCCTCGTCGCGGAGCACGTGTGGGAACCCGCGGGCTGTGGCGACCCCGCACACTTCCTCCTCGACACCGGCGGCCACGAGATCGCCGGATCGGGCCTCAACGCCACGGCGCGCGACCTCGCCCGGCTGGCGCGCTTCGTGATGGCGGGCGGCCCGGTGGCGGAGGCGCTGATCGCCGGCGGCGACCGCGCGCTGTTCGCAGCCGGAGCGGCCGGAATGCGCCCCGATCATTCCTATCGCGGCTTCTGGTGGGTGGACCACGCGCCGCCCGCGCTGATGGCGATGGGCGTCTACGGCCAGCGCCTGCACATCGAACCGGAAAGCGATCTCGCCATCATCCGCCTCGCCTCGACGCCGCTCCCCTCCAACATCGCCGGCGAGCCGCTGCACGCGCGCGCCTTCGCGGCTCTCCGGGCACATCTCGGCTGACGCATTTCTGTCGCAAGAGCGACGCGCGCCCGCAACACACGCGTGCGACATCCGCGAGCGGTCACAATCCCCGGGGGAACCGCCATGCGTCTCATCGAAAACACGGCCCGCGACATATCCTTGAGCATCCGGCTTGCAGACAGCGAGGCCGACGTGCGCGCCGCGCAGGCGCTGCGCTATCAGGTCTTCTTCCGCGACATGGGCGCAGTGCCGGGCGGCGCGGCGGCGGGCCTCGACGTCGATCCCTACGACCGGTTCTGCGATCACCTGCTCGTCGAGGAAACCGGCGCGGACGGCGCGCGCGTCGTCGGCACCTACCGGCTGCTCCGCCAGAGCGTCGCGGCGCGGCACGGCGGCTTCTACAGCGCCTCCGAATACGACCTCGTCCCGCTCGAGACGCACGCGTCGCGGCACGGTGGCGAGCTCCTGGAGCTCGGGCGCTCGTGCGTCGCGCCGGAATACCGCGACACGGCGACCATCCAGCTGCTCTGGCGCGGCATCGGCGATTACCTGATGCAGCGCCGCATCGGCCACATGTTCGGCTGCGCGAGCTTCCCCGGCACCGACCCGGACGCGCACGCCGCCGCCCTCGCCTATCTCCACCACAACCACCTCGCCCCGCAGGACCGGCGCGTCAGCGCGCACGCGCGGCACTTCACCGACAT
>JACFNY010000047.1 GCA_019454625.1 Sphingomonadaceae bacterium | reverse complement strand
CGCGTCGCGCGTCCTCCCCCAACCCTGGTGCCCTCCCACAGGCGATACCGGATCAGACGAGTGGTGTGTTACGGCGCGGGCGGCCTTCCCGACAAGATAGTGTCATGTCGGCTGCACATTAATTTCGGGAGGTGTGGACATGTTGCAACAATATGCTGCGCGCGTCGTAACGCTTCCGGCACGATGCGGGACGGCAAAAGGTGGAATGTCCAGTTGCGCGCCTGATCGCCCGTGCTAGACAGCGCGCACCATGCGCCTTTCCCGCTATTTTCTTCCGCTCCTCAAGGAAACCCCCACCGACGCGCAGATCGTCAGCCACCAGCTGATGCTGCGGGCCGGTCTCGTCCGCCAGACCTCGGCCGGCATCTATGCCTGGCTGCCGGTCGGCCTGCGCGTCCTCGACAAGATCGCAAACATCGTCCGGCGCGAGCAGGACCGTGCGGGCGCCATCGAGCTGCTGATGCCGACGATCCAGTCGGCGGACCTCTGGCGCCAGTCGGGCCGCTACGACGCTTACGGGCCGGAGATGCTCCGCTTCAAGGACCGGCACGAGCGCGAGATGCTCTACGGCCCGACCAACGAGGAGATGATCACGGCGCTGTTCCGCGATTCCGTGCGCAGCTACCGCGACCTGCCGCGCACGCTCTACCATATCCAGTGGAAGTTCCGCGACGAGGTGCGCCCCCGCTTCGGCGTGATGCGCGGCCGCGAGTTCCTGATGAAGGACGCCTACAGCTTCGATCTCGACGAGGCGGGCGGCAAGGTCTCGTACAATGCCATGTTCGAGGCGTACCTGCGCACGTTCGCGGCGATGGGCCTGAAGGCCGTGCCGGTGCGCGCGCCGACCGGCCCCATCGGCGGCGACATGAGCCACGAGTTCCACATCCTCGCCGAAACCGGCGAGAGCGAGATCTTCTACGATTCGGCGCTCGAAGGCGTCGACGTCACCGATCCCGAGGCCGTGTCGAAGCTCTCCTCCGTCTATGCAATGGAAGCCGAGGAGCACGAAAAGGTCACGAACTGTCCGGTTCCGGCGGAGCGCCTGCTCAGCCGCCGCGGTATCGAGGTCGGACATATCTTCTTCTTCGGCACCAAGTATTCGGCCTCGATGGGCCTCAACGTGCAGGGGCAGGACGGCAAGCCCGTCACCCCGCAGATGGGCAGCTACGGCATCGGCGTGTCGCGACTCGTCGGCGCGGTGATCGAGGCGTGCCACGACGAGGACGGCATCATCTGGCCGGAGGCGATCGCCCCGTTCAAGGTCGGCCTCATCAACCTCAGGAGCGGCGACGCCGCCTGCGACGTGGCCGCCGACGCGCTTTACGCGAGGCTTCAGCGCGCCGGCATCGAAACGCTCTACGACGACCGCGACGAGCGCGGCGGCGCCAAGTTCGCCGGCATGGACCTCGTCGGCATCCCGTGGCAGCTCGTCGTGGGGCCGAAGGGTGTCAGCGCTGGCGTGGTCGAGCTCAAGCATCGCAGGACCGGCGAGCGCCACGAGCTTTCCGTCGACTCCGCGCTGGAGAAGCTTGCGGGATGATCTCGCGCTACGAGCGCATGATCGCCCGGCGCTACCTGCTGCCGGGCCGGGGCGAGGGGTTCATCTTTCTCGTCGCTTCGATCAGCCTCGTGGCGGTCGCACTCGGCGTTGCGGCGCTGATCGCGGTCATGTCGGTGATGAACGGCTTCCGCGCCGAGCTTTTCGACCGAATCCTCGGGCTCAACGGCCATGCCGTGGTGCAGGGCTATGGCGGCCGCCTGCCGGACTGGCAGCCGCTGCTCGCGAAAGCCCGGGCGATGCCCGGCGTAGTGCAGGCCGAGCCGATCATCGAGCAGCCGCTGATCGGCTCGCACAAGAGCCGCGCCGAGGGCGTGCTGCTGCGCGGCATGTTGATGGACGACATCAGGGGGCTGAAGCTCGTTGCCGACAACATCAAGGCGGGCCGCCTTGAGGACCTCGCGCTCGAAGGCAATTTCGTCGCGATCGGTGCGCGCCTCTCCGAATCGCTCGGCGCCGGGGTGGGGGACACGATCAGCCTCATTTCGCCGGACGGGCAGGTGACGCCGTTCGGCACGACGCCGCGCATCGTGCCCTACCAGATCGCCGCCGTCTTCGAGGTCGGCATCTTCGATTACGACAAGGCTTTCGTGCTGATGCCGCTGGACCGCGCGCAAACGTTCCTGCGCATGGGCGGCGACATCGGCATGATCACACTTACCACCACGAACGCCGACCGCGCCGACCGCATCCTCCAGCCGCTGGTGCCGGAACTCGCCGGGCGGGGCATCATCATCGACTGGCGGCAAATGAACGGCGTGCTGTTCGAGGCGCTTTCGGTGGAGCGCACGGTGATGTTCGTCGTCGTCGGCTTTATCATCCTCGTCGCGGTGTTCAACATCCTCACCAGCCTCATCATGCTGGTGCGCGCCAAGACGCGCGACATCGCCATCCTGCGCACGATGGGCGCGAGCCGCGCCGCCATGATGCGGATTTTCGTGACCGTCGGCACGCTCATCGGCTCGGCGGGCATATTGCTCGGTCTCGCGCTCGGCTTCCTGTTCCTGCATTACCGGCAGAACATCGTGCTCGGCGTTTCGAAGATCACCGGCGTCGACCTGTGGGACCCGCGCATCCGCTACCTGACCGAGCTTCCCGCCAAGACCGACGCGGTCGAGGTCGCCGCGATCGTCACGCTTGCGCTCGTGCTCAGCTTCCTTGCCACCATCTACCCGGCGTGGAAGGCGGCGAGCACCGACCCCGTGCAGGTGCTGCGCTATGAGTGACGTGCTTGCGGTGAAGGGCCTCGCGCGCAGCTTCCGGCAGGGCGGGGCGGTGATCGACGTGCTGCGCGGCGTCGACCTCACCGTCGGTCCCGGCGAGATCGTTGCGCTGCTCGGGCCGTCCGGCTCCGGCAAGTCGACCATGCTTCAGGCGATCGGCCTCCTCGAAGGCGGTTTCGAGGGCTCCATCGTCATCGACGGACGGCGGAGAAGCTCTCGGCGCAGGAGCGCACCGAGGTCCGCCGCGACAAGCTCGGCTTCGTTTACCAGTTCCATCACCTGCTGCCGGACTTCAACGCGCTCGAGAACGTCGTGCTGCCGCAGCTCATCGCCGGACGCGATCTCCGTGCGTCGGAGGACAAGGCGAAAGCCCTGCTCACCGACCTCGGCCTCGGACAGCGCCTCGACCATCGTCCCTCGCAGCTTTCGGGCGGCGAGCAGCAGCGCGTGGCCGTTGCGCGCGCGCTCGCGAACGAGCCGGTGCTGGTGCTCGCCGACGAGCCCACGGGCAATCTCGACGAGGCGACTGCGCAGCGCGTGCTCGCCGAATTCCTGCGCGTCGTTCGCAGCCACAATTCGGCGGCGCTCATCGCCACACATAACACCGCGCTGGCGAAGCAGATGGACCGCATCGTCGAGCTGCATGAGGGGCAGCTGGTCGAAGCGCGGTGAACCCGTGGCGGGATCAGGTCCGGCTTGAAGGACGCCATGTGACGCTTCGTCCGCTGGACGCGGCGGATGCGGACGGAATCGCGGAGGTTTCGCGCGACAGCCGCTTGTCTGAGCTGTTCTACACGCGGGTTCCTTCGCCGGGCGACGTGCAGGGATGGCTTGAAACCGCGCTTGCCGAGAAGGCGGCAGGACGGGCAATGCCCTATGTCGTCGAAATGGACGGGTGTGTCGTCGGCGCCACGCGCTACCTGCGCATGAACGAGGCGTACCGCAGGCTCGAAATCGGCGCGACCTTCTATGCGAAGTCGGTGCAGCGCTCGGCCGTGAACACCGAATGCAAGCTGCTGCTGCTCGGCCACGCGTTCGAGGTGATGGGCTGCAACGTCGTCCAGATCCGCACGGACTGGTTCAACCGGGCGTCGCAGCGCGGGATCGAACGGCTCGGCGCGAAGCGGGACGGGGTGCTGCGGAGCCACCAGATCGCCGCGGACGGGCGGCTGCGCGACATCGTCTGCTACAGCATCATCGCCGGCGAATGGGCAGGCGTGAAACGGAATCTCGATTTCCTGCTTTCGCGGCAGCGCGAGCCTGCGCCACAATAGGTCATGCCCGAATCGCGTTTCGTCCACCTCCGCATCCAGTCGCCCTATTCGATGCTGGAAGGCGCGGTTCATGCGAAGGACATCGCCAAGGCGTGCCTCAGGCACGGGATGCCCGCCGCCGCCGTCACCGACAGGAACAACCTGTTCGCGGCGATGGAATTTTCGGACAAGCTGGCGGAGGCGGGCGTGCAGCCGATCATCGGCACACTGCTCGCCGTCGCGCGGCCCGGTACGCCGCAGGCCGGCAGCAAGCCCGCGCAGGATTGGCTGGCGCTGCTCGCGCAGGACGAGACCGGTTACAAGAACCTCATCCGCGTCGTTTCCCAAGCGCACCTCGACTCCGATCCCGTCGACGGGCCGAACGTGCCGCTTGCCGGGCTTGAAGGGCTGACGGAGGGGCTGATCGCGCTCACTGCCGGGCCGGACGGCGCGCTCGCAAGGCTGCTTGCCGAAGGGCAGGCGGATGCCGCGAACACCTATGCGGACATGCTACAGGCACTGTTTCCGGACCGGCTCTACATCGAGCTTTCGCGTACCCACAATCCGATCGAGGACAGCGCCGAGCAGGCGCTGATCGCGCTCGCCCACGATCGCGGCCTGCCGCTCGTCGCGACCAACCCGGTCGCCTTCCCGGATCGTAGCTTCGCGGCGGCGCACGACGTGCTGCTCTGCATCGCGGACGGCGCCTATGTGGAAACGGAAGGTCGCCGCCGCGTTTCCGAGGAGTGCTGGCTGAAACCGCCGGAGGAGATGATCCGGCTGTTCGAGGATGTACCCGAGGCGATCGACAACACGCTTGTCGTCGCGCGCCGCTGCGCGGTGATGGCACCGTCGCGGAAGCCGATCCTGCCGAGCCTCGCGGGCGATCGCGAGGGCGAGGCTGCGATGCTCATCGAGCAGGCGCGCGTCGGCCTCGCGCGGCGGCTTGAGGGGCGCACCGACACCGAGCCCTACTTCGAGCGTTTGGAATACGAACTCGGCATCATCAACAAGATGGGCTTCGCCGGCTACTTCCTCATCGTTGCGGATTTCATCCAGTGGGCGAAGGCGCAGGGGATTCCGGTCGGGCCGGGGCGCGGCTCGGGCGCAGGCTCGGTCGTCGCGTGGGCGCTCACCATCACCGATCTCGACCCCATGCGCCTCGGCCTGCTCTTCGAGCGCTTCCTGAATCCGGAACGCGTCTCGATGCCCGACTTCGACATCGACTTCTGCGAAACCCGGCGCGGCGAGGTGATCCGCTACGTGCAGGAACGCTACGGCCGCGATCAGGTGGCGCAGATCATTACCTTCGGAACGCTGAAGGCGCGCGCGGTGCTGAAGGACGTCGGCCGCGTGCTGCAGATGCCTTACGGGCAGGTGGACCGGCTGGCGAAGCTGGTGCCCAACCATCCCACCGACCCTTGGACGCTCGACCGCACGCTGAACGGTGTCGCCGAGTTCGTCACCGAGACGAAGCGCGACCCCGCGGTCGAGAACCTCGTCAATCTCGCGATGAAGCTGGAAGGCCTGCCGCGCCACGCCTCGACGCACGCGGCGGGCGTGGTGATCGGCGACCGCCCTCTCGACGAACTGGTGCCGCTGTATCGCGATCCGCGCTCCGACATGCCCGTCACTCAGTTCGACATGAAATGGGTGGAAAAGGCAGGCCTCGTGAAGTTCGACTTCCTCGGCCTCAAGACGCTGTCGGTGCTCCAGCGCGCGCTCGACCTCCTCGAAAAGCGCGGTGTCAGCGTCGATCTGTCGACGATCCCGTGGGACGACCCCGATGTCTACGCGCTACTGGCGAAGGGCGACACGGTCGGTGTGTTCCAGCTCGAATCCGAAGGGATGCGCCGCACGCTCGCGCAGGTGAAGCCAGACTGTTTCGAGGACATCATCGCGCTCGTCTCGCTGTACCGTCCGGGCCCGATGGACAATATTCCGAGCTTCGCGAACCGCAAGCACGGCACCGAGGCCGTCGACTGCCTGCATCCGAAGCTCGAGCCGATCCTGAAGGAGACCTACGGCGTCATCATCTACCAGGAGCAGGTGATGCAGATCGCGCAGGTGCTTGCCGGCTACTCGCTCGGCGAAGCCGACCTCCTGCGCCGCGCGATGGGCAAGAAGAAGAAAGAGGAGATGGACGCTCAGAAGGCGCGTTTCCTTGAAGGCGCGACCGCGCAGGGCGTCGACAAGGCGCAGGCCGACTACATCTTCGAGCTGGTGGCGAAGTTCGCGGGCTACGGCTTCAACAAGAGCCACGCCGCCGCCTATGCGCTCGTCGCCTACCAGACGGCGTGGATGAAGGCGAAGCACCCGGTCGAGTTCTATGCCGCCTCGATGGCTTACGACATCGCGCTCACCGACAAGCTCAGCGTCTTCATCGACGACATGAAGCGCATGGGAGTCGAGTGCCTGCCGCCCTGCGTCAACAACAGCGAGGCCGACTTCTCCGTGGAGGACGGCAAGGTGCGCTATGCGCTCGCAGGGCTGAAGGGCGTCGGCGAGCGGGCGATGGAGGGCATCGTCGAGGTCCGCAGCACGGGCGGGCCGTTCACGTCGCTGACCGATTTCGCCGAGCGCATCGACCCGACGCTGCTCAACAAGCGGCAGATCGAAAGCCTCGTTTCGGGCGGCGCCTTCGACTGCGTCGAGCCCAATCGCGCCAAGGCCTATGCGATGGCCGAGGCGGTGCTCGCGGCGGCGAACGCGGCAGCCGACGCGCGCGAGACGCAGCAGGGGGCGCTGTTCGGCGGCGGATCGGGTGGTGCCTCGATCACGCTGATGGCGCCCGGCAGCGTATCGGCATGGTCGCTCGGCGACACGATGGCGAAGGAGCGCGACGCTTTCGGCTTCTATTTCGCCGCGCATCCGCTTTCGGCGTGGCAGCATGTGCTCGATACGCACGGCGCGCGGTCCTATGCGCGGATCTGCGAGGACGGCGCGCCGTGGGACGGCGGGCGCGGCAGCGCCACGATGGCGGGCCTCGTCGAATCCGTGCGCTGGCGCACGCCGCAGAACGGGCGCAGCACACGCTATCTGCTCGCCGGCCTGTCGGATTCGAGCGGCCAGTACATGGCGAGTTGCTTCGACGAGGAGGTGTTGCCCGCGCTCGAAGCGGCCGCGGCAGGGCAAGAGATCATCCTCATCAACGCCGAGTTGCTGTGGCGCGACGGTGAAGACGCGCCGCGCGTGACGATCCGGGGGCTGACTCCGGTCGCCGAACTGTCGAAGCACAGCCGCGGACGGCTCAACCTCAAGGTCTCCGCCAGCTTCGATGCAGCGGCGCTACGGCGCCTTGCCGACGCCCGGCCGACCGGCCGCGGCGACATCTATGCGGAGATCGAATTGCCAAGTGGTTTCGCCTCGATCAGGCTTGCGCGCGGCTTGCTGCTCGATTCGGAAATGCGCCACAGCGCCGAACATATTCCGGGCGTCACCGCGGCCGAACTCGTCGCCGTAAACTGATCCTTTCTTTCGCCGCGGCGCATCGCCGCAGCCGTTTCCCGTTGCATTTCTGCAATTGCATTGCTGCGCTGCGGAAGGCAATTTGCGTGGCACTCAAAAAATCGTTTGACACGAAACTGAGTGATACTTAAACACGCTTCCAGTGATTTTAAGTAAGACTCAGTATCAGCCCTCCCACGGCACAGGAGCAAGATCATGAACCGCGTTCTCGTCACTCTCCCCCTCGCGTTCGTCGCTTCCGCGTTTTTCATCAGCGCGTCCGTCACGCCGGCCCGTGCCGCTGACGCGGCCTGCACCGCGATGCCCGCCAACATCCGCTCGGTCGCCGAAAAGGGTGATGCCGAGGCGGCGAAGAAGGCGCTGAAGCTGGTTCGTACCGGCGAACTGCTTTGCGATGCGGGCAACGAGCGCGCCGCGCGGAAGAAGTTCGAAGGCGCCTACAAGACCCTCGGCGTCGCCGAAGAGGAATACGCGCAGCTCGCGAAGTAAGGACCCCAAGGCCCGATGCGGCCTCAGAGGGCTGCGGCAGGTTTGCCGCAGCCCTTTTTCTTTGCACACGGGACAGGGCATTTGCGGTTGCGGGGCAAGGGGCTGCGTGACATTGGAGCCCGGTTCAAGGCCGGATAGGACTGCGGAATGACCGATGCGCTGCAACTCGAGATCGACGGGCCGGTCGCGCGCATCGCCTTCAACCGCCCGGACACGCGCAACGCCATCTCGCAGGCGATGTGGGAGGCGTTTCCCCGTCTTGTCGAAGCCGCCGTCGCCGAACGTGCCGTCCGCGTCCTCGTCATTCGATCGGCAACCCCAGCGATGTTCTCGGCAGGCGCCGATATCGGGGAGTTCGCCGAGCGGGCGCGTGATCCGGCATGGCAGGCGGGAAACCGGCAGGGGCGGGGCCGCGCCCCCCGAGCCCACACGCAAGCGCCCATCCCCACGCACCCCCATGTCGACGGCGACGGGGTGGGGGGGGGGGGCGGCGGAGCGCTAGCCAGCGACCAGCGGGGCGCCACCACGCGCGCGCGGTTCGGCATCACACCGGCGAAGCTGGGGCTCGTCTATCCGCTGCACGACATCAAGCTGCTTGTCGATCTCGTCGGGTCGGGGCAGGCGCGGCGGATTCTCTACACAGGCGAGTTGCTCTCGGCTGACGAAGCGCTCGTCATCGGCCTTATCGAGGTCTGCACGACCGTGGAAGCGCTGAGCCGCGAGGCCGAGTTGCTGATCGCGCGGATCGTGGAGAACGCTCCGTCGAGTACGATGCGGCTCAAGGGGCTGGTGCGCCGCGTTCTCGACGGCGACCGCGACGACGATGCGGAGAGCGCCGCCATCTTCGATGCCGCCTTCGCCGGCGCCGATTTCGCCGAAGGGCTGGCGGCCTTCACCGCGCGCCGCAAGCCGGTGTTCGCCGACAGATGACGACCGCCGAATACTTGTCCGGCGTGCCGGGCCGTTTGCTCATCATCGCTGACCACGCCTCCAACGCCGTTCCGACGGAGATCGCGCTTGGCGTCGATGCGGCGGACCTCGCCAAGCATATCGCGTGGGACATCGGCACTGCCGCGCTCGCGCGGGGGCTTTCAGGTGCGCTCGGCGCGCCTGCGATCCTCGCGACGGTTTCGCGCCTCGTCGCGGATTGCAACCGCGCGCCGGAGGATGACGGCGCGATCCCGTCCGCAAGTGACGGCATCCCCGTGCCGGGCAACGTGTCGCTCAGTGCCGAGGCGCGGCGCGCGCGCCTTGAAACGTGGCACAACCCTTATCACGCGGCGATTGCCGCAGCGCTCGATACGCTGGCGCCGCGCCTGCTGGTCTCGATCCACAGCTTCACGCCGGGCCTTGCGACGCGGCCCGGGGAGACGCGGCCGTGGCAGGTCGCGCTGCTCCACAACCGGGACAGCCGTGCCGCCCGCATCGCCATTGGCGCGCTGACCAAAGAAGGTTTCACCGTGGGCGACAACCAGCCCTATTCGGGCGCGGTCTACGGCTACACGACCGACCGGCACGCGGAGACGCGGGGGCTACCTTATCTCACCTTTGAAATCCGGCAGGATCTGCTTGCGGACGAGCGCGCGATTGCCGCATGGACGGCGCGCCTCGCCCGTGTCATTGGCATCGTCGAATCCGAGCTTCTGGAGGTAATCGCATGACGACATTCGACAAATCGAAGTTGCCGAGTCGTTATGTCTCCGTAGGTCCGGAGCGTGCGCCGCAGCGGTCCTATTACTACGCGATGGGTCTGACCGAGGAGGAGATCGCGCGTCCGTTCGTCGGCGTCGTCTCGGCGGGCAACGACAGCGCGCCCTGCAACACGCTGCTCGACCACCAGGCGGACATCGCGCGCCGGGGCGTGCACGCCGCAGGCGGCCTGCCGCGCCGCTTCAACACCATCACCGTCACGGACGGCATCGCGATGGGCCACCAGGGCATGAAGGCGTCGCTCGTCAGCCGCGAGGTGATCGCGGACTCGGTCGAGCTGACCATCCGCGGCCACATGTACGACGCCATCGTCGGCTTCGCGGGGTGCGACAAGTCGCTGCCGGGCATGATGATGGCGATGCTGCGGCTGAACGTGCCGTCGATCTTCGTTTACGGCGGCTCGATCCTTCCCGGACGGTACGAGGGGCGGGACCTCACGGTGCAGGATGTATTCGAAGTTGTCGGTCAGTACGCTTCCGGCAAGTGTCCACTTTCACACCTGACCGCGATCGAGAAGG